>CAYJFV010000129.1:0-4635 GCA_964369275.1 uncultured Desulfovibrionaceae bacterium | reverse complement strand
GTTTTTCACATTTTGTTTATGAGCTTTTCTTATATCTTCATCCAAAACATTATTCATAATTTTACTGCCGTTTTCATTCATTGAATAAGCAATAAGATTACTGCCTGTACCATTTCCATGCAAATATTCTAAATATACTATCCAGTTATCGTCGGCAAACCATACCTTTTGTAATTCTTGCGTGCTTGGTTGCCTTTTACGCACTTGCGTTTCCCAAATTTCATCAGCCATACTTATTGTATGAATAACAACATTTTGTGATATAAATAATTGAACTACGCCCCAAAATGTAGCCACTATAAGCATATATTTCAACAACTTAAAAGGAGTAATCCCACCTGCTTGTAAAGCCTGCAATTCTTTGTTTTTTGCCATCATGCAAAGCACAATTACAGTTGCTAGAAAAAAAACAGCGGGCAAAATGAGCGATAAAATTTCTGGAAGCGTAAATAAAAGATATTTTATAGTGACAATAGCCCCTACACCTGCTTCTGAAAAGTCATCAATTCTTTCAAAAAGCGTAGCAAGTAAATATATAGCTATGCCTACAAAAGTTATAAGCATAAAAGTTTTGAAGTGTTCTTTTAATATATATTTGAAAATCATTTATTTTACTCACTAACTTTGCAGGCAGCACTTAGCCTTTTTGCGAATATTGATTATAGTAATACACACAATAAAATGCGAAACATAAAAATAAGGCATTTGGAACCCAAAAACCATAATATGGATTTACTACCCCGCCCTTGCCTAAGTTAATTGCTAAAGATATAAAACCAAAATACATTGCGAAAAAGCCCATTGTAAGCATTATAGAACGCTGCTTTTTTACCCCTGAGGATGCTATTGCCATAGGCATTGCAATAATTCCTAATATTAAACAAGAAAATGGAAAAACTAACCTTCTATTAATTTCTACTCTTAAATCATAGGCATAATCTTGGTTTTCTACAAGTAATTCATCATAAGAGATATCAAGCAATTCTTTAAAAGACATTTCACCAAAGTCAATAGGGTCTAAGCTAAAACCAGAAAAAAGCAAAGATAAAGGAATGCGAACTACATATTCCCTAAAATTTACAATTGTTGAGCTTTTATCTTCTAAAGAATAGATAATACCATTTTTGAGTAAAAATAATAGTTCTGCACTATCTCTATCAGTATCAATTATTCCATTAGGTGCAAGAATTGTTAGCCCGCTATTCATTTCATCGCCTGTATTAATGCTAGTATCTTGCACTAAAATTTCTTTTAGCTCGCCACTTATAGGGTCAACTTGTTGAGTATAAAGAACTAAATTAGGAATATCTTTATTAAATACGCCTGGTTCAAGTACAACTTTAGCTTGAGTAGTAGCAACATCTAACAGCTTATCTCTAAAGCTATACATTCCCCAAGACATGCCATATAAAGATAGCCATAAAGTAGCAAACATTACTAAAAGCGAAAAAAATAAAGGCACTGGAAATAGTTCATAAAGTGATATTCCGCCTGCTCGAATTGCCATAAGCTCTTTATCGTTTTCAAGACGTAAAAAAACTACATAAACAGATATCATACAAGCTATAGGAGCTGCTATCTGCATAAATGTAGGCGACAAAAATACAAATAATAAAGCAATATCTAAAGCCGACATGTCTAAACCAAATAGCATATCACTTATTTGTAATGCCCTACCCATAAGTATTAAACTAAGAATGATTAATAATGATAAAGCAAATACTTGAATTAATTCTGAGAATATCTTTCTTTGTAAAAGTCGCATATTAATATATTTGTTAGAATTAACTTATATTTTCTTCACGAAAAATACGTGCTAAAGAGTCTACTTCGATTGGTGAAAGATTAAACCTAGCCCCAGCGTCGTCACAAAGGTTATATAAATCTGCATTAGGGTTTGCTTTCATTTCTTCCATAAGATACGTTAAAGCCTTTTGAACTAAATACGAGTGTTCCATACTACCTACTTCACATATTCTTTATTAGCATTTGGTGCTAGCTCGAAAAATTTACATTGAGGAGCGACCTTTGCTAATTCATTTTCAAAATTTTCAGTGCCATTTTCTAACATTGGCATTGTTTTATAATGCATTGGCATAACAGATTTAGCATTTAGCATTTTACTAGCTAATGCAGCTTGCTTATAATCCATAGTAAACACACCACCAATTGGTAACATGGCTAAATCGATATTATGGAATTTGCCAATTAGTTCCATATCGCTAAAAATACCAGTATCACCTGCATGGTAGCAAGTAAAACCAGATTGAGTTTCTATTACAAAACTTGTTGGTACACCATGTGTTGTTGAATGTAAAGCTGTGTGCATAGTAAAAGAATTACCTTTATATTCAACAGTTCCGCCAATATTCCAACCAATTGTATTTAAAACTTGACTATTAGGTACACCTTGCGAAATGCAATATTCTGCAAGTTCAACAATACAACCTAGCATTGCACCAGTTTCTTTACAAATTTCTATTGCATCGCCTATATGGTCGCCATGGCCATGTGTTACTAGCACAACATCAGGCTTTTCTAGTTCACGCCAATTGTTTGTTGATAGGCCATTCCCTGTAAAAAATGGGTCAATCCAGATGTTAATATTATCTGAAATTCTGCAATTTGAATGCCCTTCAAAATAAATTTTTACCATTGATAGCCCCTCCATTTTTTATAAAAATATACTTATATATCTTGAACGTCAAGCGATATAATAATAAGCTTTAAAGGAAAAGTTATAATAAAAGGGGGATAACCTTACTTATTAAAAAGCTTGATTCCCCCCAGTAATTATAAAATAAAGAGTATAGTTAGTTATTCTAAATTGAATTTTTTAGCTATAGCTTGAGCAGCAGTTCTTCCTGCACCCATAGCTTGAATAACAGTAGCCGCACCAGTAACAATATCACCACCAGCGTAAACATTTGGAATAGATGTTTCGTTAGTTTCAGGATTTGTTATGATGTAGTTTTTCTTTGTTAATTCTAAATCAGGCGTAGCTTCAAGAAGAATTGGGTTTGAACGTGTACCTAGTGCAATAATAGCTAAATCTGTATTATGAACAAATTTTTCACCAGTTGCAATTGGTCTGCAACGGCCAGAATCATCTGGTTCACCAAGTTTCATTTTTTCAAGTTCCACACTTACTAATTTATTTTCTTCATCGCCAATAAAACGAATAGGTGAAACTAATTCTAGTAATTCAATACCTTCTTCTAAAGCGTGTTCAATTTCTTCATGACGTGCAGGCATTTCTGCTTTTGTACGACGGTAAACAATATGAACACTTTCAGCACCCATACGAATAGCAGTACGTGCAGCATCCATAGCCACGTTACCAGCACCGTATACAGTTACATTTTTTGCCTTCCAAGTAGGGGTATCAAATTCAGGGAAGGCATATGCACGCCCTAAGTTTGAACGAGTTAGGTATTCATTAGCTGAGAAAACACCAAGTAGGTTTTCGCCAGGAATTTCTAAAAACATTGGTAAGCCAGCACCAACACCAATAAATACAGCATCATAGCCTTCTTCAAAGAGTTGCTCAATAGTTACTGTACGCCCAGCTACCCAGTTTGTTTTAATTTCAACACCTAAAGCATCTAAACCTTTAAGTTCTTTTGCTACAAGTGATTTTGGTAAACGAAATTCAGGAATACCGTATACAAGCACACCGCCAGCTTCGTGTAAAGCTTCAAACATAGTAACTTTTGCACAACGCTGTGCTAAATAACCAGCACAAGTAATTGATGATGGCCCAGTACCAAGGCACGCAACTTTTACTTGTTTTTTAGGTGGGTTTTCACAAGGAAAATTTTGTTCTAAAGCGTAGTCTGCTACAAAGCGTTCTAATCTACCAATTGCAACAGATTCGCCTTTTTTACCAAGAATACACTTACCTTCGCATTGGTGCTCTTGTGGGCAAACACGACCACAAACAGCAGGAAGAGCGTTAGTAGATTTAATAACATCATACGCGTCTTTTAAATGCCCGTCTGCTAGTAAACCAATAAATTCAGGAATACGTACTTCAACAGGGCAACCCTTACGACATTCAGGATTTTTACAACGTAAACAACGGCTTGCTTCGTCCATTGCCATTTCTTTAGTATAACCAGTTGCTACTTCTTGGAAGTTATGACGACGAACATCAGCTGGTTGACACGGCATATCAATACGTGGGATTTTATTCCCTTTGTTTATTTTAGTGTTTTCCACAGGTACAACCCTCATGTTTTTTGTATTCATTTAATGATAGTTCTTCTTCTGGTCTGAAAGCTGAAAGGCGTGAGCGAAGTTCTGGAAAGTCTACTTCGTGGCCATTAAATTCTGGGCCATCAACACAGGTAAATTTAGTTTCATTACCAACTGTAACACGGCAAGCACCGCACATACCAATGCCATCAACCATTAAAGAGTTTAGCGAAACAACGGTTGGTACATTATATGGTTTGGTAACATCAGCAACAGCTTGCATCATTGGAACTGGTCCAATAGCAACAACTTCATGCACTGGCTTACCTTCTTCTAAATATTTTTTTAGTGGGTCTGTTACAATACCTTGAAGTCCAAAAGAGCCATCGTTTGTTGAAACAAGAACTTCATCACAAAATGCTGAAAGTTCATCATAGA
>CAYJFV010000128.1:0-5469 GCA_964369275.1 uncultured Desulfovibrionaceae bacterium | reverse complement strand
TGACTATATTATGTATAAAGTAATAAAACTTGAATTATCCGATTGTGATAGCTTATCAACTTTAGAAAAAGAAGCTTTTCAAGACGCGTGGACAAGCAAACAATTTGAAAAAGCTTTACTTAGTGAAAATTACCTTATTTTTGGTATAAAAGCAAGAATTGAAGATAGGGAAGAACTTGTGGCTTATATTTCTTTTAGTGTTATTCCATCAGTAAATATAGCTACAAAAAATGTCTATAAGAAATTAGGCTATGCAAATGCTTTACTAAACTATGTTTGTGAATTTGCTAAAGAAAATAAAGTTTGTTCTATTTTTTTAGATGTGCGTGAATCTAATATACCTGCGTATAATTTATATTTAAAGCATAACTTTATAGTAACTTCAAAAAGAAAGAATTATTATAAGACATTAGATGGTTTTGAAGATGCAATACTTATGATGCACAGCATTGTATAATAATTAAATTGTTATAAATGGCCCATCAGAATTACAAATTGGGCATAAACCAGGCATTTCTTCTGAGGTATAGCCACATAAAATGCATGCAAATTTTGTTTTTGTAGTATTTTCTTGCTTAACATTTTGAATGTGCAAAACTTTATCATTATATTAGGGTAATTTTCTGCTTTGGCTATATTTGCTAATTCAGGATAATTATATTTCCAATCGAAATTTTCTTCTTCTGTAACCGACTTTAATACTTGTTCTAAAGTTTGATTATCATCATATAGATTAGAAAAAATCATTTTTGCATGTTCATATTCGTTAGTTCTAATTTTTTCAAAAAGTTTGGCTATATCTTCTCTGCCTTCTTTTCTAGCTTTAGCCGCAAAAAAAGTATATTTTAAAACTGTAACAGCTTCATCTTGAAATGCTTTTTCTAAATTTTTGTAACTTTTAGAATCTATAAATTCCATTTTAATACCTGATTATATAATGTTAATTTCAAGAAGATGGTTGTATTCTTTAGATAATTCTTCATATTTATTAGAAATGTCAACCGATTTTACATCTACAATTTCAAGAATTTCATCATAATTTGAAATAAAGTCTTCAACAATAGTTCTACAAAGTTCGCCTTTTTCTACCATATCTCGCATAATTGCAATAACTTTTTCTTGAGGAAAAGGGTTTTTGTAAGAGCGTTTACCAGTTAAAGCACTAGCAATATCTGCAATACAAACAATACGCTGAGGCAAGGTTAAATTATCAGCCAAAATACCATTAGGGTAGCCATTACCATTTAGTTTTTCATGGTGTCTAATTGCTATTTCTACAATTTCTTCATCTATATTACCACGTAAAATATTTTCAGAAAATACTACATGATCTTTAATGTAATGGTATTCAACATTAGTTAGCTTATCATCTTTTTCAAGAACCATTAAAGAAGTAGAAATTTTTCCAATATCATGTAATAAAGCACCAAAATATACTTTAATTATTTCTTCTTCACTAAAGTTATAAAGTTTAGCTAACTGTAGACTAATTTCAACCGTTGCAAGTGTATGAGTAAGTGTAGCAGTTGACCTAAAGTCAATAGTAAAGCAAAGCATTTCAACTAAAGAAGTAACAACATCATTTGAAAAAGTATTACTTTCAAAATAATCTACAATTTCAGTCATAAAAGAACCAGTAATACATTTAGTAATTATTTCTTGTTCTTCTTCAAGCTTTTTTAGCATTTCAACATCTGATTGACAAAATACAGAGCTTGATAAAATTTTCCAAATTTGGTCAGCTACTTCAATTTTACCAGTTCTAAGTAGCATATCAATTCTATCAGCTAAAAATATTTTTGCAGAAATATCAGGATATTTTGTTTCCATCTGTTCAAGTTTTGAATAGATTGTATGATGGTAAATTACCGCTTCAGTTTTATCCGATAACTTTGTAAAATATTTTAAAAATAAATATGAATAAACTGAATGAGATACAGTATTAGCTAATTCAAAGTTTAAAGCTTGCTCTACATCGGCCAAAAAAGCAATGGCATCAGTTTTAAAAGCACCAATATCGTGCAGTAAAGTTATATATGCTATTTCTAAAATTTCTTCTTTTGAATATTTATTTTCGTATTGTAATAATGCAATTGTAATATAGGCTACGCGTTCAGCATGGTCTAAAAGTCTATAATTTAGAGTATTAAGACCGCGGTGAATTAAGTGAAAGATGTCTATATTTGGAAAGTAAGTTGACATTAAAAACCTATATTTTAAATTGAGTATTTGCAATATTGAACTTCTTACCTTCTTTTGTCAAGTACAATTATAACTATAAAACTAAGGAATTTACATAATTTTTAGTTGATATGCTAATGTCATTTGACATATTTATGTCTCCGATGGTTTAGGGAATGAAACTTCCCTAAGCCATCGGAGACATAAAAAATATAATAGAATTTCAGAATTGTAATTATGAAAGTTGTTTTACTCTTTCAATAGGTGAAATAATATCTGAAAGACGCACACCAAATTTTTCGTTGATAACAACAGCTTCACCACGAGCAATTAATTTACCATTAACAAAAACTTCTAGTGGTTCGCCAGCTAGTTTATTAAGTTCAACAACTGAGCCTTGCCCTAATTGTAGCAATTCATTAATTAATAGACGTGTTCTACCTAATTCAACTGATACATCTAGTGGAATATCCAGAATAAAATCAAGTTCGTGTCTACTTTCTTCTGAACGAGGAGCTTTTGCAATATCTGTCATATCTTTAAAAGCAGCTTCACTTGAACCCTCATAGAAAGATTTCTTTTGATCAGTTGATACATCTGTAGCTTCATCTTCAGCGAGTGCCGCAGCCCATTCAGCAGCTAATGCATCTTCATCTTCTGCTGGTGCATCTTCATTATTTGCGTCACCGCTTTCACTTAACGCACTTTCCCATTCTGCTGCCATTGCATCTTCATCAAATTCTTCAGCCATGTTGTCCTCGCTTTCTTAAAATAAATTTAAGTTATTATTGTACTACAAAATCAGTAAAGTAAATTTGAACTATTCGCGGTGCACCAAGAATTTGGTTCATTCGTGAAATAATTTCATGTTTTAGAGTAAATTTGCCATCAGCACTTGCTAAATCGTCATATTTTTTACTTGATAACAAAATTATAATAGCATCTCTAATTTTTGCATTATTATTTTTAATGTCATTTACAGCTTGTTGGCTGGTTGCTTCAACATCAATTCCTAAACGTAAATAGCGTGGAGTACCAGGGTCAGCTAAATTTATAGTTAAAGGTGGAATACTAGTAAGAAAAGTTGCTGGTAACCTAGTTTGACCTTCGCCTTCAGTATCTTCACCTTCGCTTTGTTCACCTTCCACTACCGCTTCGCCGTCTTCACCACCGCCATTAAGCATTTGCGACACAATAGAGTTAGGATCTTGTAGCATGAACCATGCACCGCCCCCAACACCGCCCACTAAGATAAGAAAGATAAGCAATATAATTATAAGCTTTTTCTTACTTTTCTTTTGAGGAACTTCAGCACCTTCTTCGCCTGGAGGGAGTTCGTTTTGAGACATATAATTCCTTTTTACTGGTTTTTATATCTTATGTGATACTTACTTATTATATTCACGTTCGCCAAAAATATCCGTTCCAACTCGCACAAAAGTAGCACCTTCTAAAATTGCTTCCTTGTAGTCAGAGCTTGTTCCCATTGATAAATGAGGGAATTTTTTACCAAATTCGCTTTCAAGTTTATCTCTTAGCTCATAAAGAGCTTTGAAATACTTTCTGTTTTCACCCTCAACTGTTTGAAAAGGTGGTAAACACATAAAGCCTTGAAGTTCAAGAGTAGAAGTGTTTAACACACTTTCAACTAATTTGAAACATTCACTTGGCATAACACCAGATTTTTGCTCTTCTTCACCTATATTGACTTCAATCAATATATTTTGTTTATGCATTTTTTGTGCCAAAACTTTATCTAAAGCTAAAACTAAGCGTTCAGAATCTATTGTATGTAAAAAACTATAGCCTTTGCATGCTTCTTTTGCTTTATTAGTTTGAATATGCCCAATGCTATGCCATTGTAATAATTCAAATAAATTAGAATTTTCTTCTTTAAGCAAAGCTTCAACTTGTGGTATTTTATCTTTAGCTTCTTTGAAGTAACTTTCTGCAAAGTGTGTATGCCCAAGTTTAGCAAGTTCAACTATTAGCGATGCAGTATGAAATTTTGACACTGCAAGCAGTGTTACAGAGTCAATATCTCTATTAGCTTTTTGGCAAGTATCTTTAATAATTTCTTGAACTTTATTATATCTTTCTTGTAGCATTACACACCTTTTTTGAATTATATATTTACTATACGTTCATTTCTCTAAAAAAATTAGGGTCATCAATCCAATTATCTTTAACTTTTACCCAAAGTTCAAGGTGGACTTTATTTCCTATTAAGTCTTGAATATCTTTTCTAGCAAGTGTTCCAATTTCTTTAATAGTTGCCCCTTGCTTACCAAGTATCATGCCTTTATGCGGAGTACGCCCAACATATATTACTGCATGAATAATAGTTCTTTTCTTTTTAGTGTCTTCTTCCCATGCTTCAATTTCAACAGCAGTTGAGTATGGAACTTCTTGATGCAATTTATCAAATACTTTTTCTCTTATCATTTCAGCTGCTAAAAAGCGAAGTGGAGCAGTAGAAATTTGATCTTCTGGATAAATAGCTTCTTGTTCGGGTAATTTTTCAACTACCATTTTCTTTAGTATGTTTATGCCATCTTTTTCTAAGGCGGACATTGGGAAAACTTCAACATTAGGGAAAAGTTCAGAAATTCTTTCTACTAATGGTAACATTCTTGTTTTATCGTGGAAAAGATCTACCTTGTTTAAAACTATAAGAGAAGGCTTTTCACTAGAACGTACAATATCAGCTACAGGCAATAAATCACGTTCTAAAAATTCAGGTTTGTTAATATATAGATGAGAATCTAAAATTAGCAAAGACATATCAGCTAAGCTTATACTTTGAAAAATAGCTTCACGCATAACTTTACCAAGATGCCCACGCATTTGAGCCCTGTTATGGTTTAGCCCAGGTGTATCCATAAATACAATTTGGCTATTCTTTTCAGTTAGAATACCTACAATCTGATTTCTTGTAGTTTGTGCTTTTGGTGTTACTATACTAATTTTTTGACCGAGCATGGCATTTAATAAAGTTGATTTTCCAGCGTTAGGTGGTCCCATAATTGCAACAAAGCCGCAATGATGATTAGTTTTTTTCATGTCGGTCATGTAAATTCCTTCATTTTTAAATAGATTTTGTTTTGTGCATTAAAATATTACTAGTGCAATATCCTTTGCATAAGTGCAAATTCTCATATTTTTACTGTCTAGTCAAGTTTTCAGTAGTATAGATGAAATTGAACTAATATATTAATTTTTTATCTATTTTCCTTATTGCATGAGGGAGCAGGAGTTGAATTTATAACTTTGGAAGATAAACTTAGG
>CAYJFV010000127.1:0-5473 GCA_964369275.1 uncultured Desulfovibrionaceae bacterium | reverse complement strand
CTAAAGTTTTTATGCGTATCGCATACTTGACATTTAAAAGAGCAAAGCTCTTTTGTTTTCCTTTACATAGCTTACAGAAATCAACTTCTACATATTTTTTCGTGGCTAAGGTGATTAACGGAAGTTGACTAGCAAATGGTAGGTTTCTTTAAAATGTCGTATGTGCCTCGCTTGCTACGCAGAGCGAAAAAAACTGGAATAAAATGCAAAAATACACCATATTCCAGTTTATTATATTATGAATTAATAAAAGAGTAAAAGCTAAATCTTATGCTTCTTTTAGGCTACGAGTAAGCCTTGCAAGTTCTTGTGCTTGAGCATTTAGTTCTGCAACTGACTGACTAGCTTCATTCATACTATTTGCAGTTACAAGAGCAATATCGTTCACTTCGCTCATAGCGTCTTTGATATGGCTTGTTGTGACGGATTGTTCTTCTGCGGCTGTTGCGATTGAGCTTACTTGTTCAGCTGAATTTTGCGTCATACTTGCGATTTCTTCAAGTGTTTCGCCTGATTGTTTTACTAGTTCAGTAGCTTTTTCAATTGCGTTGAAAGAAGCAGTAGTTTGAGTTAAACTTTGGCTTGCATTGTGTTGAATTTCGTTAATAATTTTAGCAACTTCATTTGTAGAATCCATTGTTTTTTCAGCTAGCTTACGAACTTCATCAGCAACAACAGCAAAACCTCTACCTGCTTCACCAGCACGTGCCGCTTCAATTGCAGCGTTTAGAGCTAGTAAGTTAGTTTGATCAGCTATTTCTGAAATTACACCCATAACTTGGTCGATAGATTTTGCACTTACATCTAGGCTTTCCATATCTTGCATTAGTCTAGTGGTTAATTTTTGCACTTCTTGCATACTATTTATAGCTTCATGGGCAATATTACCGCCAGTATACGCTTTTGACCCAGTTTCAGAAGTTACAGTTGAGGCTAAACTTGCGTTTTGAGCAACATCATTTACTGTAATATTCATTTCATCCATTGCTTCAGAGGTATTAGATATTTGATTTGCTTGGTTAGCTGCACCGCGTTCACATTCAGATATCGTGTGTGTTAATTGTTCAGTAGCTGATGAGACTCTATTTACTACTTCTTCTAAATTATCAGCAACTTGCATCATGTGTTCTGTTTTAGATTTTGCACTTTGTTCAGCTATTGCAGCAGAATCTAAAGCAGTTTGAATTTTAGCGGCATTTTGTTTGCTTTCTTCAATTGCAGCTTCTGCTTGGTTAATTTTTTCACGCAAAGTATAAACCATTTTGCTTACAGCATTTGCCATAATAATTACTTGATCTTTAGTATTAGAGCTTACAACATTTTTAGAAATTTCATTTACGCGTTTACCAGCTTCTAAGTTACCTTCACCTACTTCAATTGAAATTTCAGTTAAAGTTGAAATTGGCTTAGTAATAGAGTTAATAATTCGCATTGAGATTAATAAAACAATTGTAACTACAATAGCAACTGAAATAACTATCATCAATTCAATCATATTAGCTTGTGCAATCATGCTAGCTTCAAGCTGATTTTGTAAAACGGCAACATTTTCTGTATAAACACCAGTACCAAACCAAAATGGTGTGCCTGCAATATTTGCTGCATACGCAGTTTTTTGGTCAATAACGCCATCAGGTTTAGGATATAAATATGTTACAAAGCCGCCACCAGATTTTGAAACATTATATAGTTCAGCAACATATTTTACGCCCTCGGTATCAACCGTATCTTTTAAATCTTTACCTTGTAATGAGCGGTTTACTGGGTGAACTACAGGTACTGTACCTTCATAAAGGAAAAAGTAACCTGAATCATTCACATCAAAGCGAGATTTTGAAACAAATTCATCAATAATTCGAATTTGTTCTTCACGTGGTTTACCCGCAACTTGAACTTCAAGTCCCTTAATTGTGCCTAAAGTAATATCTTTAATTCTATCTTTTTGAAGTTCATACATTTGAGCCCCAGCAAGCATGCCACTATTATGCGATATGCTATTTATTGCAAAGTAAAATACAATAACTAGCCCTAACATAATTGCTACTGTGGTAAACAAAATCATATAGATTTTAGTGCCTATAGATTTATTTTTAAACATAAATACCGTCCTATTTTTTTAAAGAGTATTGAAATACAATTCTAACTTTATAACGACAATTTTAATAAAAACATTATAGGAAAGTACAAAATTATTGAACTTTTCTTAAATTATAATAATAAGACTCTTACTACTTGTAAATAGATATTATAACATGATTTTGTAACAAATATTTTCTTATAAAGTATCTTTATTACAATGTATTGCACTAAAAAATATACTTTTATTTATGCTAAATATATGCTAAAACAAAATTACACTATTGAAGAGGTAATAAAGTGCTAGAAAATACATTTTCATCACAAACTAAAATAAAAAAATTTATTGATATTGCAAATGGTAAAACCCCTGCTGATTTGTGTATTCAAAATGCTAAAATAATAAATATTTTTACTAATGAAATTATTATTGGTAAAGACTTATTAATAGGAAATGGAAAAATAATTGGTATTGTTAAAGCAAATTCGGCTAAAGCAATTGACTACTACGATGCGAAAAATAACTTTCTTGCACCTGGTTTTATTGATGCACACGTACATATTGAATCTTCAATGCTATCACCTGAAAATTTTGCTAACTTAGTTCTACAAAATGGAACTACTACTATCGTAGCCGACCCACACGAAATAGCTAATGTATTAGGAATTAAAGGCATTGAATATATGATACAAAGCCTTGAAAACTCCTCTCTAAATGCCTATTTCATGTTGCCTTCATGCGTACCTGCAACACCTTTTGAAAATTCTGGTGCTATACTTAATTCTACAGAATTAGCAAAGCTTATAAACCACCCTAAAGTATTAGGGCTTGGTGAAATGATGAACTACCCAGGAGTGCTATTTGCTGATGATGAAGTTATAGCAAAACTTATGCTAGCTTATTCTCATAACAAAATTGTAGATGGGCATGCCCCTATGCTATCTGGGCAAGCTTTAGATGCTTATATAGGAAGCGGAATTTCAACTGACCATGAATGTACTACTATTGATGAAATGAAAGAGCGTATTGAACGCGGAATGTATGTTCTTATTCGCCAAGGTTCAAGTGCAAGAGATGCTGATACATTACTAAAAGGCATCACTAAAGACAATGCACATCGCTGTTGTTTTTGCTGTGATGATATTAGCCCAAAAGAAATTTTGGAAGAGGGCTACATGCAAAGGCATTTACGCCTAGCTATAAAAAATAATGTTGACCCACTTACTGCTATTCGTATGGCTACTATAAATACTGCTACTTGCTATAATTTGAAAAATATAGGTGCAATTGCCCCTGGTTATAAAGCTGATTTAGTTATTGTTGATAACCTAACCGACTTCAACGTACTAGATGTATTTGCAAGTGGGCAGAAAATTTGTAAAGAAAATATTAATACATCTAACAATGCGACTTCAAAAGATAATACTATAGTAGAAAAAGCAATAAATATAGCACCTATAACTATAGAAGATTTCCAGCTAAAAGCTTCAGGTAAATGCAAAGTTATAGGTGTAATACCAAATTCTATAGTAACCTCCTCTTTAATTGAAGATATTCAAGCAGATGATAAAGGCAATTTCGACTATAATCAAAACCCTAATATTCTAAAAATAGCTGTTATTGAACGCCATAAAGCAAGTGGTAACATTGGTTTAGGGCTTATAAAAGGCTATATAAAAGAAAACAGTAAACTAAATGGAGCTATTGCAAGTTCTGTTTCGCACGATTCGCATAACATTGTAGTAATTGGTGATAATGATAAAGATATGCATCTAGCCGTTCAAACAATTGCAAAGCAAGGCGGAGGAATTGTTCTAATCCAAAATAATGAAATAAAAGAAATGCTTCCACTTCCTATAGCTGGGCTTATGTCTTACAATAACCCAGAAGAAGTAAAAGATATAAAAATAAGATTAACCAATTTCCCTTATGCAAATAATACAGACCCACTTATTTTATTATCTTTCCTTGCTTTAAGCGTTATTCCTGAACTAAAAATAACCGACCAAGGTTTATTTGATGTAAGAAAATTTCAATTCACCCCTCTACAAGCAGATTAGGTATCAACTATGCTAATAAACAATAAACATTATACAACTATTTGGATAAATGAAGAAGATACTGTTCAAATTATAGATCAAACAAAGCTACCCTATCATTTTGAAATTGTAGATATTAATACTGTTGAAGAATGTTGCCATGCAATTTCTTCTATGCAAGTACGCGGTGCAGGGCTTATTGGCATAACCGCCGCTATGGGTGTATACATAGCTGTTAAAAATGCTGATGATGCCATTGCCTTAGAAAATTTTCAGCTTTACATGCTTGAAGAGTCCGCTAAGCTTTTATCCACTCGCCCAACAGCCAAAAATTTATCTTATGCCCTAGATAGACAAAGAGCTATTTGGAAAAATAAGAATAAAGAAGAAGCTCTTGAACTTGTTAAAGCAGAAGCACTTGAAATACTATTAGAAGATATTGATTATTGCCGTTCAATTGGTGAGCATGGTTGCAAAATTATAGAAGAAATTTCTAAAAAGAAAAATGGTGAAGTAGTAAATATACTCACACATTGCAATGCAGGTTGGTTAGCCTTTGGCGACTATGGTTCAGCTTTATCGCCCATTTACACCGCCCACAAAAAAGGCATAAAAGTTCATGTTTGGGTAGATGAAACACGCCCACGCAACCAGGGTGCAAGCCTTACCGCTTTTGAGCTTTCACAAGAAGGTATTTCGCATAACCTTATTGCCGATAATACAGGCGGGCATCTTATGCAGCATAACATGGTTGATATGTGCATAGTTGGTGCGGATAGAGTAACTCGCTGTGGCGATGTTGCTAATAAAATAGGTACATATTTAAAAGCCCTAGCCGCTTACGATAATGACATTCCTTTTTATGTAGCCCTGCCCTCTTCTACCTTCGATTTTTCTATGTGCGAGGGTAAAGACATACCTATTGAAGAACGTAACAGCCTTGAAGTTGAAACATTACTAGGCATACAATGCAATGAAGATGGTGTAGCCATTTCAGATAAAGCTGAACTATTTAGAATTTGCCCAGCAACAACAAAGGGTAAAAACTATGCCTTTGATGTTACCCCAAGAAAATACATTACTTCCCTTATAACTGAACGTGGCATAACAAAAGCAAATGAAGAAGATATTTTAGCCCTATACCCAGAACACAAAAGTTAAATTTAAAATATATAAAATCTAAAGGATTATTATGGAATTAGAAGGTGTTATAAAATACAATTGCAAACATGAAAAAGTAAACCTTGAAAGCCTACCCCATTTTAGAAATGAAAAGCTTTGCATTCTTTTTCAAAAGATAGATACCCTACGAACTAAATTACATGACAGAGGCTATATAGGCGTTAATGAAGATGGC
>CAYJFV010000126.1:3498-5528 GCA_964369275.1 uncultured Desulfovibrionaceae bacterium | reverse complement strand
CTTGTAAGGTAAAAATCACCCCAAAATGAAACCCCCTTTTGGTTTCTCCCCAGAAAAAAAGAAAGAAAAAAAGATAGAATATAAATAAGTTAATCTACAGCTATTATAAGTGCATTCCTTTTAACAACTAAGAGGGGGCACTTTGCTTTTTCACAAAGTTACTCCCCCTCCTCAATTAATATAATATATCTTCTATTTTACAAACATTGCCCTCATAGCATTCATTATAGCAATTAAAGCAACGCCTACATCAGCAAAAATTGCAAACCAAATATTTGTAATACCAAGTACAGCAAGTACCATAATAATACCCTTAACACCTAAAGCAAAAACAATATTTTCCATTGCTATTCTACGCGTTTTCTTTGCAACTTTTAAAGCTATAGCAATTTTACCAATATCATCATTCATTATTACTATATCCGCCGCTTCAATAGCTGCATCTGAACCAACACCACCCATTGCAATGCCTATATCCGCTCGGCTTAAAACTGGGGCGTCATTTATGCCATCGCCAATAAATGCAACTTTTTTTCCACTTGTGTTCTGAGACATTATTTTCTCAAATTCACTTACCTTATCGTGTGGTAGTAATTCTGCTCTAACATCATCTATTCCAAGCTTGCTTGCAATATCTTGTGCTATAGCCTGCTTATCGCCTGTGAGCATTGTTATACTTCTAATGCTCTCGCTTCTAACTGCTTTTAATGATTCTACTATATTCGCTTTTAAATCATCAGCAATTGTAATACAGCCTAAATATTCATTATTTCTTGTTATGTATACAGTAGCTTCGGTAAAACTAGGTAGATTTTGAACTCCTATTTCTTGCATGAAATGGCTACTGCCTACATGTAATGTGCAATCTTCAAGTTCTGCAATTATGCCCTTGCCTGATATTTCTTGTACACTCAAAGGAGGAACAACTTCATGCTGATACGCTTTAATTATTGACTTCGCAATAGGATGCGTTGAATGATATTCTGCACGTGCTGCATATTCAAGTAGTGTATCAGAATTTACTATTTTTGAGTAGATTTCTTTTACTTCAAATATGCCTTTGGTAAGAGTTCCCGTTTTATCAAAAACAAGGGCGTCTATATTATTTAAAGTTTCAAGATAGTTACCACCCTTTACTAATACACCATGACGTGCAGCACCACCAATGCCGCCAAAAAAAGAAACTGGAATTGACAACACTAAGGCACAAGGACATGAAATAATAAGTAAGGATAATGAACGGTAAATCCATTCATCAAATGAACCAAAACCTAATAATGGTGGTAAAAATGCAATTGGAATAGCTGAAAGCACTACAATAGGAGTATAATATCTTGCAAATTTGGTAATAAATTTTTCGCTCTTTGCTTTCTTGCTACTTGCATTTTGAACAAGTTTTAGAATTTTTGATACAGTAGATTCGCTATATAATTTTTTCACACGTACTTCAATTACACCACTTTGGTTTACAGCACCTGATAGTGCGGTACTGCCATTTTCTACTCGTACAGGAACAGATTCGCCAGTAAGTGCAGATAAATCTAAATACGAATTTCCCTGGATTACTTCACCATCAAGCGGTACTTTTTCACCTGGGCGTACAATAACAATATCGTCAATATTAACTTCATCTGGTGAAACGCTTCTAATGCCGTTTTCTATTTTTAAGTGTGCAATATCTGGGCGAATATCCATAAGTTCTTCAATATTTCTACGAGAGCGTGCAACAGCAAGACCTTGTAATAATTCGCCAATTCCATAAAATATAAGAACTGCTACAGCTTCGGTATGTTCACCTACTAAAAAGGCTGCGGCAGAAGCAAGAGCCATTAGAAAGTTTTCATCAAATAGTTTACCTTTTAATATGTTTTTTATTGCAGTCCACAATACTTCATAACCAGCAAGCAAATAGGCAATAATAAATGTAGGTATGCGAATTGCATCAAAATATGAAGTAAAAGATAAAGCCAATAAAAGAATAAACGAAATTAGTATTCTAGCAAAGAATACTTTTAAATTTGAATGTTCAT
>CAYJFV010000126.1:0-3398 GCA_964369275.1 uncultured Desulfovibrionaceae bacterium | reverse complement strand
ATTTTTCTAGTAGGTGTTTTATCAATATTAATGCTTGTTCCACAAGCACATTTAGAACCTCAGGAAGGTTTTTGTTTTAATTCAATATTATTTTCAATATTACTCATGACAATGCTCGTTTTTAATATGCTCAACAGCAATTTTTATAAGGTTATATATGTGTTCATCATCAAGTGAATAATACACTTGAATACCCTCTTTACGTGACTTTATAATACGTGCGTACTTCATGTCTTTTAATTGATGACTAGCCGCAGATTGGCTAAGATTCGCATATTGTGCTAACTCGCTTGCTTGACATTCACCATCAAAAAGCCTTGTAAGAATTTTTAATCTTGCAACGCACCCAAATAGCTTATAAATTTCTGCAAGGCGTTCAAATTCATCTTCTTTTAGATGAGCACAAACATTTTCTGCTTCTTGACAACAGTCATGCCCTTTAATCAGATAAGACATATCTTCTCCTGTACTTTATATCTATATTTTAGCAAATGCTAAAATAATAAAACATAAGTAAGGTATTAGATTATTTTTGTCAAGAGTTTAAAAAGGTTAGTTGAAACTAATTTTACTTGTCAAAACTATTATTTTCTGATATTAATTTTTTGTGATTGCATGTTAGAAGCATATAAAAGTTTTATGTGAGAGAGTGATAATGAAAGAATCAGCTGAAAACTATTTAGAAACTATACTTGTTTTAGAAAATTCATTAGATAAAATTCGTTCAATTGATGTTGTAAAAGCAACTGGTTTTTCTAAGCCAAGTATAAGTATTGCATTAAAAAAGCTAAAAAACACTGGCTATATTGAAATTGGTTCTAGTGGTGAAATTTTGCTTACAGGGCTTGGTAGAAAGCAAGCTAATGCTGTTTTAGAAAGGCATAATGTATTGATTAAGGCTTTTCGCTCTTTCGGAATTTCAGAAGATGTTGCAGAGGAAGACGCCTGTAAGGTTGAGCATGTTATTAGTGATGAAACCTTTCAAAAAATGAAAGAATATGTTAATTCTTTAGAAAATTAATAACTAACTACACAAGGCATGCTTTTAGTATGCCTTTACTTTTTATGAAAAGGGAAAATAAATGAACGCTAAATGTACAAAGCTTCTTATATTACTTTTAAGTTTTCTTTTGCTTATTTTAGTTTTTATTTTTTTACCAACAACGCACGCATTAGTTGTTCCACAAGTGCTTACTTCAATTTTTTTTACAGTGTTAGCACTTGTGTTTGCAGTGCTTGCTTTAATCAAGCAAAGAAGGCTTTTTGCTTGGTTTAGTTGCTTTTTTGCAATATGTGGTTCAATGTTAACTGGTTTACTTTTTGGTTTACCTATAACTATTGTTGCAATTTTAAGTATGAAGAATAAAAAACAACCTCAAATAATCAATAAAAATAAGTAAGTATAGTAAAAATAAATAATTTAATAAAAAATAATAAATTATTGCTTGACATTTTTTCAGAAGTTAGCTAAAACTAACTCATGGATTAGTTACAACTAACTCTTGCAAAAACAAATTACTTTGTATTTGATGAACCCCATAATACACAAGCCATAATACAGATTGTATGAAGTAATTATTTTTTATAAAGAGTAAGCAATTTTTAAAAAGCACAGGAGGCTGGATGGCGTAAACCCCATAAATTATTTCCATAGGTAAAAAAATTAGGTTAATAAAAAGTGTCTATACATAATGCATAGGCACTTTTTATTATTAAAATTCTAAAACTTAATCTATATTTTACTTTTTTCTATAATTCTTCCATTTGAAAGCATAAGTAAATGAGTCATAAAGGCGGGTAAGTCGTCTTGGTGGTGAGAAACATATATAATTTGAATACCTTTTGAAACTAGTTCATATAAAATATTATGTACATGTTCTCTTGCCTCAGGGTCTAAGCCAGAAAAGGGTTCATCAAGTAAAAGAATATCAGGTTCACCAATAAAGGCACGTGCTAGCATAAGCCTTCGCATTTCGCCAGTAGAACATTTTCTAATACTTCTTGTTGTTAAAAATTCAACACCTAATAATGCTAAAGATTTTTTTGCAATTTCATGTTCTTCTTCTTCAATTTCACGGTACAAGCCAATGCTATTATCAAAGCCAGATAAAACAAATTCTTCGCCTGTTAAATCATAAGCATAGGTAGCTTGTTGCAAATCTGAAACAAGGCGTATCCCTTTTTTTATAGCGTGTAATTCTTTTATATATCCGCCCTGATTAGGTAAATTCCGCTTAATATTCCCACCTAAAGCAGGGTATTCATCGCCAGCTAAAAGTCTAAGTAAAGTCGATTTACCAGAACCATTTTCACCGCAAACTGCCCAATGTTCATGTGGTTTAATATGCCAATTTATGTCATGTAAAATTAAATTACTATCAATATAAATATTTGCATTGTTAATTTCAATTTCAACACCCTTTGAAGAATGGCTTACATTTTTATTAGAAAAGAGTGTAGATCTTTCTTCTTCTTTACTAGAATTTATATTGTACGAATCAGAAATAATTTTTCCTTTTTCCATACCAATATCGCGACTAATCCATAAAGGTAGTGTTTCAGGGCGATGTGTACTAAACATAAGCGTTGTATTTTCAGCAACTTTTTCAATGATATTAAATAAATTTTTTCGTGCATCTTTATCTAGGCCGTCGCTTACTTCGTCAAAAAGTAGCACTTTTGGTTTCGTTATTAAGGCACGGGCAATCATTATTGCTCTAAGTTGCCCTTGTGAGAGGATATTTAAATCTTTTGCTAGTAAGTGTTCGATATTTAGGTTTTTAGCAAGTTCAAATATGCGTTCTTTATCTTCATTTTTCGGGCTTTCAAGCACGTATACCACATCTGTAATACCGCCGTATATTAAGTCTTCGGCATTAATGCCATAATTTTGTTGTATTATTTTTTCTTGTGCGGCGGCGGCAACAAGTGCAGTCATGCTACGCCCAGCTAGGGCAGAATTTTCACAAATATTTGGCTGTGGAAACCAATTGATATATGATGGTTTTGTATTTGCGGTAAAATTTTGGTCTAACCATTGTTCACCACGCATGATTTTTAGTAAGGTAGATTTACCTGCACCATTTTTACCACGTAGCACAACATGTTCATTTTCATATAAAGTAAAGCTAAGGTTATCAATAGCTTTGTGTGGTTGATTAGATTGAAAAGTAACAGATGCGTTTACAATTTCAATAAGTTTTTCTTTGTTTTTCTTCATAGAAAAAAGGTATATTTTTTTTGTATAAAAGTAAATAATCTTGGTTGTAGTATGTAAAATTATGCTTGTTCACAATTTACTTGACAAGTGGTAAGAAATTTACTATTTTTCTATCTCAAGTTTAATACTTGAAGTGGACTCATAGCTCAGTTGGCAGAGCACTCGGCTCATAACCGAT
>CAYJFV010000125.1:2306-5553 GCA_964369275.1 uncultured Desulfovibrionaceae bacterium | reverse complement strand
ACACTATGAAAGGTCCAATATAAGCAAAGAAGATAAATAGCATAAAGCTGTAGGAAGCTAATTTCAATAAACCTTTCATACTTAATCCTAGAATTTTTTTATATCAAAATGCTTATTGATATAAAACTTCGTGTTGTCTAATGTATTTTTTGTAATAAAAACCGCCTGAAATGAATTTATTCTAATTTACATTATATGTAAAGTTTTTCATTCCAAGCGGTTTATTTATTATAGGAATTACAAGCTTGCTGTAATTTCTGGGAATACAAGATAGAACATAATGTATGCCATAAGTAGAGTCAAGCAAAGGTTGAATGTTTGACCGCAAACGTATAGAATAACAGGTTTTCCACCTTTGAAGTAGTGAGCAAGCACTCTAAAGTCAGTAGCAAGACCAATTGATAAGAATGCTAAGGCAAAACACCAGCCCTTAATAGCTTTAGAGAAGGTTAATAAACCGTTACTAAATAGTGCAGAAGAAAGGTTTAAGCCGTTTACGTTTTCTAAGCCTTCTAAAAGAAGTGAAGAAAGAACAGAAGCAACTAAGAAACCAAGCACGAATTTTGGGAATCTGTGCCAAATTTCCATTGCACTAACTTTTTGTCCGCCTACGTTATCAACTTTAGTTGCCCAGTAAATAGCAATAAAGAATGAAGTAACACCAATAAGAATGTTTTGAATCATTTTAATGGTAGCAGCAACTTGCATAGCTGTAGGTCCAAGTAAAGCACCAGCGGCAGCAACAGCACCAGTAGAGTCAACAGTACCACCAATCCAGGCACCAGCTAGAACTTCAGGGAAACCTAAGAAGTTTGCAATAGTAGGAATAACAATCATCATAATAGCGGTAAAGGTTAGTGATAAACCAACAGCTAAAGTAAGTTCTTCTTTTTTCGCACCACAAGCTGATGCAGCAGCAATAGCAGCAGAAGTACCACAAACAGACATATCTGCTGAAATGGTAATGTTTAGAGTTTTAGACTCCATTTTTAGAACTTTCTGTCCGAAAATATATGTGGTACAAAGAACAATAGGTGTAACCACCCAAGTTACGAAAATACCAGGAATACCAATGGCAAGAAGTTTACCAAATAATACTTCTGCACCAAGACATACAAGACCAGTTTTAATGAAGTATTCTACCTGCACACCAGGTGTTATCCAGCGTGGTGTACCAATAGTATTTGCAACAAGCATACCTAAAATAATAGCCCAAACTTCAGTGTTTAAGCCATATCCGCCCATTGTAGTTTGCTTGCCAAGAATTGAAGCACCAATTGTAAAAATAAAAATTGCAACAAATGCTGGGAAAAATTTCTTAATATCATAACCAATGAATATACCACCTAAAGAAAAAGCTGCACCAAAAATAACAGCAGCCAATAAAAGATTAGGTATAAGATTATATGGTTTTGCTAAGCTTGCACTTGCTTTAGAAGCTGCGGCATTAGCATCACTCCATGCTATAACAGCATCTTGAGCTGTAGCATTTAGCGTAGCATCGTTATAGTTTGCATTCATAGCTGCATTTTGAGCATCCATTGCAGCGGCGTATAGAGCAGTTGCTTGTGCTTTCATAGCTTGAACACTTTCAATTTTATCAGCATTCATAGCATCGGCAGAAGCTTGTGATAAATAAACTGAAGTAATTGGGTTATCAGTCCATTTATTAGGAGTTTTGAAAACAGCTAAAAAGCGTTTTGGACCAGCTTCATTTTTTACTTGTAAAGCTTTGATACCAGCTTGAGCTTCAAGAAGTGCAAGTGTTTCAAATGGTTTTGCCTCTTCAACCTTTATTGTTTCTTGGTATGAAGTCATTTTTTGAATATAATCATCTTGATAGCCTACAACAAAATAAATATAACCAATTAAAATAACTAAAAAACCTAACCAAATTGCCCAGTAATCTTCCTTTTTCCATAAATCAGAAATTGAAGATTTTGCTTTGTCGCGAACAATATTATCGCTTTTAACTGTTTGTTCTGTAGCCATAAAACTCCCCTTTGTTAAAATAAAATAATTATTTTTTTCACAAGTAACTGTTCCAACTCTAAATAAAATGTTACATATTGTCAATTTAAATTTGATATTTGATACATAATAGCAGCCTTTCTTTTTTGTGATAAAAAATATACAATAAAATAAATAGAGTAGAAATGCTAGATTGATATATAAAAAAATTAAAAGTAAGGAAAATAGTTTATTTCAATTGTACAAAAAATAACTTGAGGCACATAAATAAGGCTGAAAACTAAGGCAAAAAACATAATTTCTAAGCGTGTTTGTGCTAAATTTTTTATAAATTTACATTAAGTTATAATAAATTACAAGGGAAAAGTAAGTGTGTAGAAAAGATTATAATGCCATTAAATAATAAAAACCCCATCTGACAAATTAGCCAGATAGGGTTTTACCTTTATTCAAAAGAATTAATTTAGGAACACAAGCTAGTTTAGGAAATCTAGTGTATCAAAAATAATAGAAATTGCTTCTAGTTCATCTTTAAATTCTTCTTCTTTTTTCAAAGCAACAGCTTGACGAAAAGCTAAATCTTTCAGATCCATTTTTATTTTACGAATTAGATTAAGCTTTTGGCTGTTTACCGAATTACCTATTCCATAAAATGCTGGTGCTTGAGTTTCAGCATAGTCCCAAGGTAAGCAATCATCGCTTACTTCTTCATCTAGTGAAAAAACAGGTTTTGCTAAAACATCTTGTACACCTTGTACATTGAAAGAATTATAAATTGAAGTTGCAACATCGCTAGTAACAATACCTTCTGGTGTACATTCAGGAATGTATTTATCAAGCACTTCGGTAGACATATCGTCTAGCACATCTTTAAAAGCTGCTTTAACAAAGGGGTTATCCTTACCGATACGTTCTTGTAAAGACATTGCAAGTTCTACAACAACCCAAGGAAATTGCCCATGCAAATCTTTCAATATTGTGTTGATATCATCAATAATAATTTTCTTTTCTTTTTGAATATCTAACATATTATCTCCAAGAGTTTGTAAGGCAATACACTTATTGCCTTACAAATGTGTACATATTTTTTAGAATAGTATCAGTGCAAGTGGTATACCAACAACTAGTACAACTGCAACCGAAATAAGTGATACAAGTAAGGCATATTTTGTTGCAGTACCTGTGTCAATCCATTCACTATTACCAAATAGAATAGCTGCGTAAGGTGAACCAGCAGGGGTACATAGTGCAATTAACACAATGTAGAAGAATGCAG
>CAYJFV010000125.1:0-2206 GCA_964369275.1 uncultured Desulfovibrionaceae bacterium | reverse complement strand
TAAGGTGAACCAGCAGGGGTACATAGTGCAATTAACACAATGTAGAAGAATGCAGCTAAAAGTGGCATAACTGGGTATCCAAAGTTATTACATAAAGGAATAAGAATTGGTGCAAAAATTAAACCTGTTACAACAGAGTTTGTAAAGTTTGTAATTGCAATAGCAAGTATAACAGAAGCTATAATAATTTGAATATAGCTAAAGCCTGTAAAGAAGTCACGTAATAGTGATTCTACAACAACAGCAAAGTTAGTAGACGGTGCAGTAAGTGCAGCACCAAAAAGCATAGCTGTTGCAATTAGGTAGAAAACTGCCCAAGGTGCGTTAGCTTTCATAACTGGGAAGTTTGTAAATGCTTCACCTTTATAGTTTGTAATATACATAATAAACCATAAGAATAAACCAAAGCCCATTTTACTTTTAGCGAAGAATGTACCAATTGATGCTGGTAGGAAAAGTGGGCTAAGCATCCAAAATGCTAATAGGGCAAATAACGCAACAGTTAATTTTTGCTGCCATGTCATTGGTGGAAGTGGATTTGCATTAAGTAGTTCAATATCAAAGTTTTTCAATGGGGAAGCATCAGCTCCTAGTAGACGCATTACAAAAAGGAAAACTATAATAGAAACCACTGAAACAGCAAAAGCCATTGCCATGTATGAACCAATACTCATAGGTTCAATACCAAAGGCTGGATTTTTAGCAAAACTTGCAACAGCAGTTACAAGGAAAAATGCACCAGCTTTAATTGCGTCGGTTGCGAATGATAGAAGAGCCATATATACAACACCAACTAACATGAATGAAACGTATTTGTCGCCTTTTTTCATGCCACATTCTTTAAATACTGCGTAAAGAACAGGCCACATAAGGAATACTGAAGTAACTTGGTCAATAAAGGCAACAATATAAGTAGTTACAAGAATAAGAGCGGTAAACACCCATGGTTTTCCTGCCGCGAAAGGACGGGTCATTAAATAGCGTGCAAGGTATACTGAAACTTGACTTTTTACCAAGATACCCGAATAGCCCAAAATAAAGAAAATAAATACAACAGTTGGGTTACCAAGGAACATTGAAAGCACTTGTTCCATTGTTCCAAAGTCGCTAACGCCAAGTAGAAAAACACCAATAAAGCAAGGCCAAATTGTATCAACAACAGTCCAAAGATATACAACGCCTAAAAATAGACAAAGAACTTGCATACCAACAGAAGTTAAAGAAACTAAAACACCGCCATCAACTTGAGGAAAACCCATTTCCAAAAGTTTAGGTGATGAACTTACAACAAATTCAGGTGAGCCTAACATAGGCAATAAAAGCATAATAGCAAAACCAATAAGGATATGGACAATTTTACTTGGGGTAAAAATACTTTTACCAGCTACTGCTACTTGTGACATAAAAAACTCCTAAAATAAACTAAAATAAATATTGTGCAATATTTCGCATACATAAATAAAAAAGAAGCTCTCTCGACTGCCAAAGACAGCCGAAAGAGCATTTTTATATTATGCGTAGAAAACTATACCTGTGGTATACTTTTTATCATCGATAATAACTTTTAATTCGTATTTACCAGATAAACCGCGTTTGCTTAAGCTGAATTTGTTTACATCAGCATCAGCTTCTAAGTAAGCAGCTGAACACATAGCCGCGTTAGGGTTAGCCGCTGTATTCATGTAGTAACCATGGTTATCGCCATTAAAGCCTTCTACAACCCACATTGCAAGTGAACCACGAGGGAATAAGGCGGTAAGAACAAATTTATCAACTTCTTCTTGAATTTTTACACCGTGTAATAATGGAATTGGTTGTGCAACTTCTTCAATTTCAGGAATAGTGTCAAATTCAGGTGTAATATCTAATTCACCAATAATTTTACCTTCGCCTAATGGTTGGTTATTGCCATTATGGTAAGCTGTTAAACGTTCAGCACGGTAGAAGTTACCATTAACTTCTAGGTAGTACATTACTACGCCATCTTTTTCTTCAACTGTTTTTGAACAAACATATAAGCCTTCATATCCAGCATAGTCAATTTCAGCAAATGGAGGAAGAACATCAGTTGCATAGCCATCTAAGTAGCCAATACCACCAGAATGAATCATGTAGTGGCCATCTGCATAGTATTCAACGTTACAGATATATGGTGAGAAGAAGTCTTGACCCCATTCTTTACCGAATTGCCAAACTTGTTCGATTT
>CAYJFV010000124.1:0-5583 GCA_964369275.1 uncultured Desulfovibrionaceae bacterium | reverse complement strand
ATATTTTAGATATTGACAATGAAGAATTAACTAAAGAAGTGGCTAATATTCTTGAAAAAGTTCTTCCATTACCTAAGCCAAAAAAGAAAAAAGCATAGCTATTACTTATACAGCTTAAACTTTTTATAAAAAAAATTGTAGTAAAACTTTTTATTAAGCTTTACTACAATTTTATTTTTAAGTTATAATAACTATAGCTTATGCTGCTAAAGCATTTTTTCTTTTTTCTTTATACTGTTGAAGTGCATTCATAGCTTTTGAATTACCCCAAATTATTACTCCAATACAAACTAAAGCAGCTTGAGTAAAGAAGAAGAAATACCATTGTAATTGCTTGTTCGCACTTGATGATTGTGGTTCGTTTAGCCATTTATTAGCAAGTTGTTCGCGTTCCTCTGCTGAAATTGATGCAAGGGCAATGCTAATAATATTGTATAATTCGCTTAAATCATCACGAACAGCTATTGAATGACCACTTATTGGGTTGATAATTCCAGCATTTTCTAATTGGAAAAAACCACCAACTTGTACTTTTTCAAGTAGGTTAAACTCAAAATCAACAAGAGCATCAGCTTCACCGCTTGCAAGCATTTGCAAGGCCGTAATTGTGTTTGGTGCGAGAATAAGCTGAATATTTGGGTTGTGTTCTGCTAAATAATCGTGCCAATAGTAATTTTCAACTACTATAACTTTTTTATTGTCTAAATCGGTGATTGATAATGATTGGTTAGTATCATTTCTTCTTGTCATTATCATGCCTGGCATTTGCAAGTAAGAGCTTGTAAAGTCAAGGTATTCACCGCGGCGTGGAGTTTCTACTACTGCCATAAACATATCAATATTACCTTCTTGAGCTGAAGCTTCGGCTCCAGTCCAATCTAAGCCGTGTATTGGCATGAAATTTAAACCGGTTAAATGAGCTATAATTTTTAAATAGTCACTTCCAAGTCCTATATATTTTCCTCTTTCATCAAAGGTTTCAACAGGGTAGAAGTTTGGGTCAGTACCCAAGCGTATAGTAGGATTTTTGCTAAGCCACGCTAAATCGGTTTGAGAAATTTTATCAAGCACAGGTGCTTTAGATGAAATAATTTCCTCTGTTATATCAGATGTTGTTTGAACTTGTGCTTCAGGAAAAAAAGTTTTCATGCCAAGGTATACTTGGCTAAGAAGAATTGTTAATCCAAAAACAAAGGTAAGTAAAAGACGCATTGTGTCACTCCATAATATCTGTATAAATAATTTGTATTGTTAGTTCGCTAAGGCACTAAGTTTCTTAGCTTCTTCTTCATCATCTAAATAAAATAATACAGGGTAGTCTTCTTTACCAAATAGTTGATAGCGTAAAGCAGAATGAGGTGTATTATTAAGTTCAGCATGTTTAGAAGAATAGAATAAGCCACCCATTGCTATCCATGCAAATAATGTTATCCAAGATGGTGCGGTTATAGCCGCAGGCGATTCTGGATAAATAAGTAATATAAAACATGTAATGGAGGTACAAGCACCTAATATGCATATTGGCTTACTTAAAACTGAGGTAACAGCAGAAGGATTTTTTTCTAAATACTTATATGCAGTTAAGCAGGTGAATAAATACGCTAAAGCTGTTCCTATTGAAGACATATCAACAATCCAAAGTAGGGCAGCTCTGCCGCACCAAGGAACGATTAATGTAAATGCTAAAGTAAATAAAACACTTTTCCAAGCGGTATTATATTTTGGGTGAAGTTCTGAAAAGAAGTCAGGCAAGAATTTACTACGTCCCATGCTGAATAAAAGGCGGGTAGTTGCCATGAAGAAACCATTCATACCAGCTAAAACAGCTGCTAATACAGGCACGCTAAGGGCAATACCACCAAAACTACCAAATACTTCAGAAGCAATCCAGCCAGCATCCCATGCAAGTTTTTTAGCTATAAGTTCTTGGTAAGGAATAAAACCACCAACTGCAAGGGTTACAAGTGCATATAATACAGCACTTGCTAAAATTGAAATAATCATTAAATTTCGTGCTTTACTTGGCGAAAATGTAAATTCTTCAGCAGTTTGCGGAATTGTGTCAAAACCAACATATAGCCAAGGGGTAAGAGCAAGAATAACTAAAATACTTGCTAGCCAACCACGATCTTCATTAAAAAATGGTTGTAAATTTGAAACACTAGAACTTTCAGATAAAGCAGTACCAGTAAATAGAACAATAATACCAATGGTTAAAGCTATAGCTAAAAATACCTGTATAGCACTAGCGGCTCCAACTCCTTTATAGTTCATGTAGCCAAATAAAAGAAGAACAAAGGAAACTAAACCAACTTCACCAGCATTAATTTCCCAGTCAATAACTGTGTATAAGTAGCCAACATCAAACACGCCAGGAAGTAAGAAGCGAGTTAAAAGAATAAGTGCCATAGCGTTTGCGGCAATAACGCAAATATAACTAAGAACTAATGCCCAACCGCATATAAAAGCACTTTTTGAACCAAAACCAGCATAGGCATAGGCAAAAGCACCGCCAGCAACAGGGTAGGGCTTAATAAGCATACTATAACTTAATGCTACAACACATTGAAATATTGCACCAATGAAAAAGGCTAAAACTGCACCTATTGGGCCAGCATCGGGTAAAAATCTAATACCTGGTAAAACAAAGCAACCCCAACCAACAATTGCACCAAGTGCTAAGGAGGTAACAGCAATAGGGCTAAGGTTTTTTTCTAGTTCAACCCTTTCGCCAGTTTGTATTGTTTGATTGTTAGAATTTTCTTTCACACATCCCCCAAAAATGAATATAATAATTATAATTACCCTCTTACTATAGTATCAAAATCAATTTGTCAATGAATATGTTATTTTTTTTCAAGGCAATTGTAAAATATACAAAATAACATATAACTGTAACAATAATGTAACAACTTAACGCTACTGATTTTCATGGAAAGTAATATTCATGAACATGATATAAGAAAATTATTGACAATTCTGGCTAATATTACTAACTTAATTTTCATAGTTTTGGATATAGTAAGTTTATTTTAGTATCTTTTAAGTAAGTGTATTATTGTTGCCTTATGCGTAGAAAAGTTTTGTTGATTTTTGTTTTTGCATTTTTTTTAGAGTGTGTCTTTTCTAGTGTAGCATTTTGCTCAGAAATTCTTATAAAAGTTGGCTATGTACCCAAAAGTGGTATTATACAAGATATTAGCTCGGTTGATAAAAAAGGTTATGGCTATGACTTATTAAAAAAAATTGAGCTTAGTTCTGAATTTACCTTTGAGTTTATACCATATACTCGCCGTGAAGCTTTTGAAGCTTTAGCAAGAAATGAAATTCAGCTTTATGGTACTGAAGTTTTAAATGAAATATATGAAGAGTATCTAACCTATATTCCAACACCAATTGGTAAAGAACAAGCTTTGCTTGCAGCTAAGCAAGATAAAATAAACTTATATAACAATCCTAAAGATATTAATGGCAGTACAATTGCTTTAACCGCTGAAAATCCTTTTTTGGAAAATTTACAAATTTATTTAGAAAAGAATGATATTCAAGCGAATTTCATTTACAGCACCTATGAAAATCTAAAGAATGCTAATGCAGATTATTATTTGACTTCAAATATTAATTCAGATTTTCACAATTTAGAAAATGCAATCAATCTTGGCTCTAAAGACTTATATTTCTTAGCAAATAAAAATAATATTGAAATAAATGCACAACTGCTTGAAAGAATTGATTATCTCAAAACACACGAACCAAACTTTCTATCTAAAACATATCTTCAATATTTTGATAATATTTCTTTAGTAAAAAGAACACTAAGTAAAGAAGAGCGAAACCTTCTTAAAGGCAAGCATTTTCGTGTAGCCTATACTTTGAACCATGAACCCATTGCCTTTGTAAATGAAAATGGCGAACCAGATGGTATATGCGTTCAGGTTTTAAATCTTTTAGCAAAAGAATATGGCTTTACAGTGTCATATATTGGATTTGAACCTGATGACCCTGCTGTAGAACGCAAATATTATGATATTCTTATTTCAATTCAAGATATTTATCCTGATTTGCATAAGCATTTTAATCAAACGGAAACCTTTTTGCGTTTACCTATGGTTATAGTTGCAAATATCGACAGTGGCGTAATTTTTGATAAAAATTCACCTGTTAGTATAGGTTTATACAATTATACAACGCTTGATTATTCAAAAATAAAAGAAGAGCTGCCAAATAGTACATTATTCAAACATAACAGCATGGAAAATGCGTTTAATGCATATCTTTCAGGCGATTTCGAAGCAGGCTTGCTTACAGCAACTGGTGCAGAGTATGTAAATAGAATTTTTGGTGGTGAATTTACTAAAATAATAGGCACAAATGTAAGTTTACCAATTAAATTTTTTATTTCAAACGATTTACCTAATGACTATGTAGCGGCTTTGAATACCGCTCTTGGAAATTTAGAAGTAAGCGATGTAAATGAAATTGTATCTGTTCAAACAATGAATTTTCTGCCAGAAGAAACATTATTGGCTTTTATTTTAAATAATTTATCAATAATCATCATAAGTGTTTTAATCATAATTTTGTGCATTACTTTATTTTTATACCGTGCTCATAAAAAGAAAAGGCGTGAAATTCAGCAAATTATTAATACCGATACTTTAACAAATTTAATGTCATTACACAGATTTTATCAGGAAATGAAAAATCAGTTGCATGCTAAAAATGAAAATGAATATGAAGTAATTACAATTGATATTGACTATTTTCATATTATCAATAATATTTATGGCTATGAATACGGAACTAAAACTATTCAAGCTATGGCAAAAGCTTTAGAAAATGCCTACAGTAATTCAGAAGCTTTAGTTAGCAGAATTGTAAGCGATACCTTTGTAATTTTTCATAAAAAAAATGCACATGAAAACATAGAATATATTTGCTATAAACATATTATTCCAGCTATTGAAGAAGTAGTTGGAGCAAACTATTCTGTTAGCATGTCTATTGGTTCTTATGTAGTAAAAGATCCGCTTGAAGAAGTAAATGTTATTATTGACCGTGCTACAGTTGCAAGGCAACGCGGTAAAAAGCAGCACGCCATTACTTCCTATACATTTGATGAAAAAATGCAAAATACATTTGATAAGCAAAATGAAATTGTATTTCGAATGGAGCAAGCACTAAAAGATAAAGAATTTAAAATATTCTTCCAAGCAAAAGTAGACTACAACACTTTAAAAATTGTTGGTGCAGAAGCCCTAATTCGTTGGTTTCCTAAAGATGATGTAAAGCTATATCCTGACGAATTTATACCTGTTTTCGAGCAAAATGGCTTTATTACAAATTTAGATTTTTATGTTTTTGAAGAAGTATGTAGTATAATAAGTAAATACTTACCACAGCTTGAGCTACCTTGTATTTCAGTAAATTTATCTGCAATTTCACTTGATGATAAAAATACGCCAATTCGTTTGCAAGGCATTCTAAATAAATATAATATGGATACTTCCCAAATAGAACTAGAAATTACTGAAAGTGCTATGCTAGATAATGATGAAACAATGCTAACTCGTGTTGATGAAT
>CAYJFV010000123.1:0-5643 GCA_964369275.1 uncultured Desulfovibrionaceae bacterium | reverse complement strand
AATTATTATTTCCTTATAAGGTAAAAATCACCCCAAAATGAAACCCCCTTTTGGTTTCTCCCCAGAAAAATTTAAAAAAATCTTAATAAGTTACTTTCCTTTAATTAAATACGTTATCAACAAAATTTTCGTTATAAAATTCTTTTATTTTTTCTATTTTCTATTGTCATTGTTGTATACTTATGCTAACCTGTCGACAATAAAAGAATTTTCATGACTTCATGCTAATACTTTATAAAAGATAATTTTTTAAGGAGTTTATATGCGTAAATTGGAAAATAAAAAAGCTTTAGTTGTTGCAGCGACTCGTGGAATTGGTCTTGGTATTGCTCAAGAATTAGCCTTACAAGGTGCATTTGTGTACCTTGGTGTTCGTCGCCCTGAAGCAGGAAAAGAAGCAGCCGATGAAATTATTGCAGCAGGCGGCCAAGCAATGCCTGTGTATTTTGATGCTATGAAAACAGAAACTTATGAAAGCATGCTTCAAGAAGTAGCCAACCATTCAGGCGGAAAATTAGATATTCTAATCAACAATTACGGCGGTTCAGACCCAAGAACCGACCGCGATATAGTAAATACTGAACTTGATATGTGGCATGAAAACCTACTAAAAAACTTAGATAGCGTATTTTTAAGCGTAAAATATGCTGTTCCACTTATGAAAGCCGCTGGTGGCGGAAGTATTATTAATATTTCTTCAATGTCTTCACGTTTACCAGATTTAACAAGTATTGCGTATGGAACTGTGAAATCTGCCATAAATTCAATGACTTTGAATATTGCAACCGCCTATGCACGTAGCGGTATTCGCTGTAATGCAATTTTACCAGGTATGATTGCAACCGATGCTGTAAAAGGTGCGTTATCTCAAGAGTTTAAAGATATGTTCCTTGCTCACGTACCATTAAATCGTGTGGGTGAAGTTGAAGATATTGCAAAAACTGCTTTATTCTTTGCCTCTGATGATTCTAGCTATATTACAGGGCAAATTATTGAAGTTGCAGGTGGTATGGGTATTCCAACTCCACTTTACGGGCAAACTGTTGCCACTCAAGGCTTAAGATAATAATTAGCTTGCTTGAAATTTATAAATAGTAATGTAAAAAAGGCTTAGTTTAATAAACTAAGCCTTATTATAATTAAATTTCAAATATATTAAAAATATTTTTCCAAAAAATCTTGCACTTCTTGCCATGCTTGTTTACTTTTTTCTAAAGTAGGCATAGCTATTTGAAATACATGAAACATTTTTTCATATTTTGTTAGGTAGGCTACACCTTTTGCTTGTGTAATTTTATCGTATATTATTTTAGAGTCGTCTTCCAAAATTTCGCAAGTGCCTACTTGAATAAGCGTTGGTGGGAAATTATGATACTGTGCAAAAGCTGGCGAAACTTTTTCATCTTGCAAGTCTAAATTGCCTGCATAAGCAAAAGTAAGCGGCTTTGGTATTGAGTTTGGATTAATTGCTTCTGAATGCCTACCAAAGAAAGGGTCATCCTCATTATTTCTTACAAAAGCTTCTTGCGAGAAAGACATATCCGTCCAGGGCGACATAAGAACTAAAGCCTTAGGCATGGCTAAATTATTATCGCGTAAATATAAGGTAAGTGCTAAAGCAAGGTTGCCGCCTGCACTATCGCCAACAATTATAACATTATCAGGTGTATAGCCTTTTTCTATAGCATAATTCCAAGCAAGAAGTGCATCTTCTAAAGCGGCAGGGTAGCAATGTTCTGGGGCTACGCGGTAATCGAAAGTAAGCACATCAGCATTAGAAATTTCTGCTAATTTTATAGCATTATTTCTATAAAGATTTATAAGCTTTATTAAATACCCACCGCCATGACATTGTAATATTAGCTTTTTTTGTGTATTGGTGTTTTCTTGTTTTTGTAGTAGTTCAAGGTTTAAATGCTTGAGTGAGAATTTTTTATTTGTATATCCTTTAGGGCAGAGCCAAATTTTAAAATCGCTTAGTTTTCTAAGGTGTGGTGCAATACTATCTAAGTTAGCAAAGGGTGCATGAAAAATTAAATCAATGCCTGTATGAAGCATTAGCTCCCAAGTAGATTGCTTTGCTTTTACAACTTTTTCTTTTACTGCTTGCTTATATTTTTCGTTTTGCACAATAGGCTCTTAATTATTTATATTTTCTTTAATGGTAGAATAAATAGCATTAGAACTTATATTATACTTTTCGCGTAACTCACTGCTTTTGCCATGTTCAACAAAGCTATCGGGCAAGGCAAGCCTTTTAATTTTTAGGTTTTGCATTTGGTTCGTATCGCTATAGTATTCTAAAATAGCAGAACTAAAGCCACCTGCATTAGTGTTTTCTTCAACAATGATTAACTTTGAGAAGTTTTTTGCTATACTATTAAGTTGTTCCTTAGGTAAAGGCTTTACCCAGCGTGCATTAAATACTGGAACTGCGATATTTTCTTCTGCTAGAATTTTTGCAGTTGCTATTGAAGCAAAGCTTGTTGCTTCGCCAATAGTAATTATACAGGGGATATTTTGTGTGTTTTCTTCGCGTAACTGGCTATAGCTTTCATCTGAATCTGGGTAAATAAACTCCCCAATACCTATTGGAATTAGTGTGTAATCTTTATTCTTTTCATGTAGTGGAATACTACTTTTCCCTCTAGGGTAGCGAAGAGCAATAGGGCAATTCATGTTTATCGCAGTTGCAAAGCAGTCTAAAAAGTCGTTAGGACTTGAGGGAACTAAAATATGCATATTTGGAATTGAGCGTAAGAAAGAAATATCAAACACACCATGATGTGTAGGGCCATCTTCACCTACAATGCCAGCTCTATCAATGCAAAAAATAACGTGAAGGTTTTGCAAACACACATCGTGTATTATTTGATCGTACGCTCTTTGCAAAAAGGTAGAATATATGGCAACAACGGGTTTAAAGCCCTCAGTTGCTAAGCCTGCGGCAAAAGTTACTGCGTGTTGTTCACAAATGCCTACATCGATACAACGCTCAGGAAATTCTTGTTTGAAAGGAAGAAGCCCCGTACCTTCCGTCATGGCGGCAGTAATAGCTATTATTGATTTATCTTTTTTTGCTAAAGTACAAATAGCATCAGAAAAAGAAGCCGTAGCAGAAGGGAAAGTTTGCTTAGAATTTTCTGGTTTTAGCAAGCCACTATCTGGCTCTATGCTTGCAACGCCGTGAAATTTTGTAGGATTTTTTTCAGCAGGTTCATAGCCTTTGCCTTTTGTTGTTTTTACATGAAGTAAAACAGGCATGGTTAGAACTTTGGCATTCATTGCATTTTTTAGCTGAACTATGAGCTGTTCAGTATCGTGTCCGTCTACTGGGCCAATGTAGTTAAAGCCAAAAGCCTCGAATAAAGAGCCTGACGTTGTAAAAGTTTTAAAAGACCTCTCACCACGCTTTAGAAATTTTAAAAATCTATTACCAGTTGGATTATCATTAAAAACGCCTTTTATTCCACTTTTTACACTTAAAGCTAATGAATTAGATAAATTTGTTGAAATAAAGCGTGAAACAGCACCAACATTTGGTGAAATAGACATATTATTATCGTTCAAAATAACAATTAAGTGTTTCCCTAGTTCGCCTGCTTGGTTCAGAGCCTCAAAAGCCATACCGCCAGTAAGCGAACCATCGCCAATAACGGCTATTACGTGCGAATCTGTTTCAAGTAAATCTCTTGCATAGGCTTTACCTAAAGCGGCAGAAATAGAGGTTGCGGCATGCCCTGCTATAAAATGGTCATAAGGGCTTTCGTTTGGGTTAGGAAAACCTGAAATGCCACCATGCGTACGCAAGGTTTTGAAATTTTTATATCTATCGGTTAAAATTTTCCATGCATAACTTTGGTGCCCCACATCCCAAATAACTTTATCTTTATTAGGATTAAATACGGATAATAAGGCAATAGTAAGTTCTACCGTACCAAGTGATGGAGCTAAATGACCACCATTTTGCAGAACAGTTTCAATAATTACTTCACGCACTTCTTTAGCAAGTTCTACTTTTTCTTGTGAGGTGAAGTTTTTTATATCTTGAGGAAAATTGTAATTCTCCAATAAATTAGGCATAATTATTCCAATTTGTTATTTTACTCTATTATTTAGGCTAGCTAAAAGGCTTGATAAAGCTTCAATAGGATATGAATTTGAAGAAGCGGTTTCTTGCATAGCATCAAGTTCTTGCTTGGCTAAACTAATGTGCTTTAAAACAGCTTCTTTTGCTTTTTCAAGTCCAAGTAGGCTTACCCAAGTGGCTTTATTTGCTGCAATATCAGAACCTTGTGGTTTGCCCATAGTTTTTGCATCGCTGATAACGTCCATTATATCATCGCTAATTTGAAAAGCTAAGCCAAAGTTAATTGCAAAGTTTTCACACTTTAAATAATAACTATTATCTACATTGTAAAGAAGTGCAGGAATACAACATGAAGCTTTTAATAAATCGCCTGTTTTTCTTGCATTCATTTCTTGAAGAAGCTGTGTGTCGCTTGTATTATTTTCTTTTAATTTTAATAAAGAGCTTTCTTCTTCCATAGACATATCAAGCACTTGGCCTGCAACCATACCACGTGAACCGGCACAGTTTATAAATAAATCTAGGGCATTTAAAATATTTTCTTTTTCAAAATTTGCCCTCATAAAAACGCTAAAGGCATCAGTAAGTAGAGCATCGCCTGTAAGTATGGCAATTGCTTCATTATATTTTACATGGCAGGTTGGTTTTCCTCGTCTTAAATCGTCGTTATCCATAGCGGGTAAATCATCGTGGATAAGAGAATAGGTATGCACCATTTCAAGGGCTGTAGCACAAGGTAAAATATCTTCTTCTTTATATGCAATGCCTTTATGGGCAGAGCAAAGCTGTGCAAAAAGCAGAATAAGCAAAGGGCGTATACGCTTACCACCAGCAAGTAGAGTATAATTTAAAGCATCAATAAAATCTGTTTTTGCTAAGAGTGAATTATCCTGCGGGTATAGAGCTTTTAGCGAATTTTCTATAGTTTCAACTTGTATTTTCATTTTTTCTTTAGGCATGGCGTATCCTTATAGGCTTACTTTGAAGTCTTTTAGTTCAGAATCTTCTAAAATTTTTATTTCATGTTTTGCTTTTTGAATTTGTTCTTGGCAAGCTTTAGCATTTACAATGCCTTCTTTATAAAGGCGTAAGCCATCTTCAAGAGGAATGTTGCCTTTTTCAAGTTCTTCAATTATTTCTTGTAAACGCTCTAGGCGAGTTTCAAAAGGAACTTCAGTATTTGCAGTTGTATTTTTCTTAGCTGGCATAAAATTTCCTTATTTACGTGGTTCTGGTAGAGTTGGGCCACCAATTACTTCTAAAATATCTTTATCTAAAGGAGTAATATCAACATTTACACCTTGCAAGATTAAACCTAAATGTAAGTGCGGACCTGTTACTCTGCCTGTCATTCCCACTTCACCAATAACATCACCAGCACTTACTATTTTTCCTACTTGTGTATGATAGGCTGAAAGATGAGAGTAAAGCGAATACACGCCTTGCCCATGGTCGATAATAACATTATTTCCGTAATAATACTGCGGTTCAGCCAAAACTACAAGCCCATCTGCTATAGCTTTAATAGGAGTTCCCGTTGCACCGCGATAGTC
>CAYJFV010000122.1:0-5648 GCA_964369275.1 uncultured Desulfovibrionaceae bacterium | reverse complement strand
TAGATTAAAAAATACTAGTTATTTATAATAAATAAACGCACAAATTTGTAAAAAGATGTGCGTTTTTTGCTTAAAGATTTTAGGTTGTAGTGCTAAATTACTTATTGTTTTTTTCTTAGTTTTCTTACATCACCCACGCGTAAGGTAAGCTTTTCTTTATCAAAATATTCTAATATAGCTATAAGGTATTTTCGCGATAAACCACCAGTTATTTCTTTAAAAATAGCTGGGTCTAAGTCTTCATTATTTTCAAAATGAGCAAGGGTTTTTGCTTCAATTTCTTTAATTATTTTAGCGTCGTAGTAAATATTTTCATTCAGCTTTATAATTTCTTGCTTATCTAAAAGAATTTTTACTATTGGGTATACTTCTTTTAAATTTAATGAAAGTTCTTCAAGAATTTCTTTGAAGTTTGGCGGTGTTGCCCCATATTTTTTTAAGGCATTTAAAATATCATTTTCTATTTTTTTATCGTCAGATTGTAATTGCACTTTAAAAGTAGGCAAGGAATACACATCATTTGCAAATACAAGCTTTGAAGCTTTTTGTAGGCGATCTAGTAAAAAGAAGGCAAGTTTTTGCTCTTTTATGCTTTCTTCATAATTTAAATTGGTAGAAGCAAAAAGCATATCTCTTAGCATGCCTTGCTTAAGGGGTTCTTTTTTATGGAAATTTCCTACTGCAAGTAAAGCTTTTTCTTCAAGTTTTTCATATTCTTTTTTAGCGATATATGCCTTTAATTCTTTATTATAGCAAAGCACTTCGCCTTTTGCCAAAAGTGAAGAAACACATTTTTCAATTTGTTTTGTGTGCATTGCTGTTAGCACGCGTAATTCATTAAAATCACGCCCTTGTTGCCCTGCAAGTTCTATATGCGTTAATATAAATTTTTCTTGGTCACTATTTGCGTATTCTTCAAGTTTTAGAAAAGTTTCTTGCAATTCTGGTGTGAAGTCTTTTTTTACAAAAGAATAAGGTAGTGGCAACAATACGCTTGCTCCGGCAATAGTTCTTAGTGGGGAAGAGGAACGAAGAATACAAGAGTCGCCAAAAACACCAACTAAGGGTTTTTTTGCAATATTTTCATTTTGCGTTGCTGTGTACCTAATTTCCGCTAAAGCACTTTCGCCTTGTTGTAATACTTGCCTGTCAAATAGATATACACGGGCTGAAATTTCTTTTGCTCCGTGGTGAAAATGCACTTCTTTTCTATGCTGTATGCCTTGTGGGGCAGATTTCAAGCAATGAAGCTTTACTAGCCACTTATTTGTAGGGAAAAGAGAGTTCGGGCTTGCAAGTACATCGCCACGTTCAATATCTTCTAAGCTACAGTTTGCTAAGTTTATTGAAATACGCTTACCAGCTTCGATTTCTTCAACGCTTTTGCCATGAGTTTGTATTGCACGTACTCGGGCTAAAACTTCGTTTTTAGGGTATATAGAAAGCTCATCGCCTAGTAGAGCTTTACCAGCTATGCTTGTGCCTGTAATTACAGTGCCATGCCCTTTCATGGTGAAAACTCTATCAACAGGTAAACGGAAAAGATTTGTTTTTCGTTCAAGGCTAAGTGTTTTATCAAATTCTAAAATTTTCTCGCGTAGGGCTTCAATGCCTTCGCCAGTATAAGAAGAAACTGGAAATATCGGGGCATTTTCTAAGTTTGAACCAAGAAGAAATTCTTCAACTTCTTCTTTTGCAAGCTCTAGCATTTCTTCCTCAACGCTATCAATCTTTGTAAGAGCCACTAAACCATGCTTTACATTTAGCAGGTTGCATATTTCTAAATGTTCTTTTGTTTGTGGCATTACGCCTTCATCTGCGGCAATAACAAGCATAACGGCATCAATGCCAGAAGCACCAGCCACCATGTTTTTTACAAATTTTTCATGCCCTGGAACGTCAACAATACCTACGGTGGTATTTTCGTTTAATTTTAATGCGGCAAAGCCTAATTCAATTGTGATACCACGCTTTTTCTCTTCTTCTAACCTATCACAATCAACACCAGTTAACGCTTTTACTAGTGAGGTTTTGCCATGGTCGATATGCCCTGCTGTGCCTATTACAATTGCCATTTTCTTTACTCGCTATCTCTAACTCTTTTACGAATAATTTTAGCACCAAGCATACCAAGTTTTACTTCCATTCTTTCATAGCCTCTATCTAGGTGGTATGTACGCTGAATTTCAGTTCTTCCTTTTGCGGCTAATGCGGCAAGAACTAAAGAAGCTGAAGCTCGTAAATCAGAAGCCATTACTGGTGCGGCTGATAATTGTGAAACACCACGTACCATAGCTGACGAACCTTTAATTTTTATATCTGCACCCATTCGAACAAGTTCTTGTACGTGCATAAATCTATTTTCAAAAATTGTTTCTTCTACAATGGAAGCACCGTTTGCAATGCTCATTAATGCCATGAATTGTGCTTGCATGTCGGTAGGGAAACCTGGGTGTGGGCGTGTAGAAATATCTGCTGGTTGAATTTCGTTAATCTTTCTTTCCCTAACAAGCCCGTTTTCTTCTGTGATTGATAAGCCCATTTGAGTAAGCTTTTCAACAGTTGCTTCCATATCGGCCAAGTTGCAGTTTTCAAGCAAAATATCGCCATCAGTCATACCTGCGGCAATAAGGAAAGTACCTGCTTCTATGCGGTCTGGCATAATGGTATAGCTAGTTGAATTGAGCGAGCTAACGCCCTCAACAGTGATAACACTTGAACCCTCGCCAGAAATTTTAGCCCCTGCTGAGCGTAAAAATTTAGCTAAGTCTACAATTTCAGGTTCACGGGCTACGTTTTCAAGAACAGTTTGCCCCTCTGCTAAACAGGCAGCCATAAGTAAGTTTTCTGTTCCGCCAACGGTTGGAAAGTCAAAATGGATATGAGCCCCTTTTAGTTTTCCTTTGCATTTACCAATAATATAACCTTCTGAAAGCTCAAATTCTGCCCCCATTTTTTCTAGGGCTGATAAGTGTAAATCAACAGGGCGTGAACCAATTGCACAGCCACCAGGCATAGCTACTTCTGCATAAGAATTACGAGCAAGCAATGGCCCTAAACATAGAACTGAAGCACGCATAGTTTTTACTAAATCATAAGGTGCAGTAGTTCCAATTTCTTTAGGCTCAATTTCAACTGAATTGTTTGCAAAATGTGTGGAACAACCTAATGTTTCAAGAAGTTGTAATGTTGTATAAATATCGCGAAGTTCAGGTACTTCATGTAATGTTAATTTTTTATCAAAAAGTAAAGCACCAAATAAAATTGGAAGAGCGGCATTTTTTGCACCGCTTATGCGTACATTTCCTTTAATTCCTAAAGATTGTTCTATAATTAACGATTCCATGTTTACCTCAAAAAGTCATTTGCTTAAAGCTATAGCATAAGCCCAAAAAGTACAAGTTTTTTATTGTGAATTATTTAAATTTCATAGTATATATTTTGCTTGTAGAACGCCCAAAAGTATCAACAGCACTAATTTCTAGCACTTCACTTTTTGGTGTATATTGCAGTATTTCATTTGAAAGGCTTTTCCCTACATATTCTTTATTTATAAACCAATATATCCATGCAGAATCGTAATTAGAATTTGCTATAAGCGAAATACTAGAATTATCTTTATTAATAAAATAGGTAATACCCTCTTTAGGGCTTAAAATGCTTGGGCTTTGCCCATTTTTTACATCACTTGGTACACAAAATGGGTCAGCTAGTGCCTCAAAAGAAAAGGGAGGGGGCGAGTTTTTGTATATTCCTGCTTGTTGAAAATAATGCTGAGCCTCGCTTGACCAAAATTCGCCTATTTGCTCTTCAATATAGGCTTTATTTTCAACAGTTTTAGTGCATACTCTTTCATTTGTTCTTGTGTCTACCAAAATTTTACGAAGTATTCCTGTTTCTTTTATTGGAGATTTACCAGGTATAAAGTAAATAGTAGAATTCCCTTTTTTTTCACAAAGAGCAGTATTAATATCGCCAGTATCTGCACAAATTTGTATTTCGCTAATTTGTGAACTTTCAATATTTTGTGGCAGAGGGTCGGTAAAAGTAAGAACTCGATTAAGAGAACTAGCTATTTCTGTAAATAGGGGTACTGCTAGTTCTCGCCCTGTAAAATGCGGGTTAGAGGTGTTGTCAAAATTGCCTATCCAAACGAGTAATATATACTCACCAACAGCCCCAACAGCCCACGCATCACGAAAGCCATTTGAAGTTCCAGTTTTTAGCCTAAGAGGAATATTTTTGCTTCGTGCTTGCAAATAATATTGTGTGCTTTCAAGCATTGATAAAGTTATTGCAGAAACTTCTTTAGATAATAGGCTAAATACTTCTTTATCTTCTACCTGATTTTTGAAAAAACGTAATTCTTCATATAAACCTTGATTTAACAAAGTAGCGTATAGTTTTACTAGTTCTAAAGGGCTTAATTCTGCCCCGCCAAGTACAAGGCTAAGCCCATAATGTTCTTCATTTTCTGCAAGATTAACTTTAGCTTTTTGTAAAAATTCATATAAAGTTGGGTTGGTTAGTTGCGAAGCTAGGCTTACAGCAGGAACATTTCTACTTAATAATAAAGCTTGTTGTGCAGATAAAGGGCCAGAATATTCAGCATTGTAATTTTCAGGGTTATAACCTTTAAAAGAGCTAGGAATATCTAATAAAATACTGCCTTCGTGTATAAGCCCTTGTTCCATTGCAAGTGCATAAATAAAGGGCTTTAGTGTAGAACCTGGTGAACGCCTTGAAGTAATGGCATCAACTTGCCCATCAATTTTTTTATTGAAATAATTTGCCGAACCTGCATAGCCTATTACTTCCATAGTTGGTGCATGAACAAGCAGTGAAGCGGCGTTGTGTATGCCGTATAGTTTATATCTATCCGTATAAGAGCTGATAGTTTTTTCAATTTCTTTTTGGGCATTTAAATCAAGGCTAGTGTTTAGCCTGCCACTATTTGTTTGTTGTAAAACATTATAGCTAAAATGCGGGGCTAAGAAAGGAATATCTTTAATCGAATATAGTTCAAGGTTTTGATTTTCTATAGAATAATTAGGAAATATTTCTTGCCAATTTGCCACAAAAAGTGTGCGGATTTTTTCAAAATTCTTAGCAAAAGGTTGCCTTGCTACAGGGTTTTGCGGAATTGGAACAAGAGCAAGCGATTGTGTAAGTGAAAGTTCATACGCTTCTTTATGAAAATAAATTCTACTTGCGGCAAAAATGCCCTCTATATTGCCACCATAAGGGGCAAGGTTGAAGTACGCTTCAAGTATTTCATTTTTTGTATGATGATATTCTAGTAATAATGCGTACCAAATTTGCTTTATTTTTCCTAAAATTGTATTTGTTTTAAGCTTGAACACCAGTCTTGCTGTTTGCATTGTAATAGTAGAAGCACCCATCATGCGTTCTTGTGCAATATAGGAAGTATAAAAAGCCCGAACTAAAGAAAAAGGGTTTACGCCAAAGTGGCTATAAAAATGCTTGTCTTCATAATGTAAAAGAGCTTCTTGTAAACTTGCATTTACTTCTTCTAAGCTACCATAAAGCCTGTATTTTTCATCTTCAGATAAGGTTATTCTTAATAAGTTATTATTTCTATCAAGCACTTGCCTAGAAAAAGAAGTATCGCTAAGTAAAGAGCTGTT
>CAYJFV010000121.1:0-5676 GCA_964369275.1 uncultured Desulfovibrionaceae bacterium | reverse complement strand
AATAATTATTTTTTATTGGTTAGATACACACCAAACATTGTTAATGCACCGCCAATAATGAAGGAGATTGTAATATTTTCTCCAAGCATAATGATGCTAAGAATTGTAGCGAATACGGGTACGAAGCTAATAAAGTTTCCTGTTTTTGCTGCACCAAGGGCGTTAATGGTTGAATAGAACCACACAAAACCTACAGCAGAGCCAAATAGCCCTAAATAAATTACGCTAAGCCAAAAATCTAGGGGGAGAGTAAGCAGGGAGGTATTTAGTTCTTGATACATAAAGGGCAAGAATAAAAAAGTACCAATAAAACAAGCCCATGTAACGGCAATAAGCGGTGTGAGTGATTTTAGTACAACTTTGCCAACTAAAGAGTAGATAGACCAAGAGATAACGCAACCAAAAATAATAATATCGCCAATATTTAATTCTGTAAGAATTTCAAGAAGCTTTCCATTGCTTAGAACAATTATAGCACCAATTATACTTGTAATAATACCAATACCTTGCTTTGCTTTAAGCTTTTCATTTAGAAATAGGCTTGCTCCAATAGCTATAAGCAGTGGGTTATTTGCAACAATTAATGAGGCACGCGAGGCAGGAACAGTTTTAAGTCCCCAAAAGAAGAACATATTATAGGCAAAAATACCTGTTAGTGCTAAGGTAAAAACACCTATGAATAATTTTTTATCAAGCGTGTGTTTTCTAAGGGAATTATGTGTGCTTTCAAGTACAAGAATAAGGCAAAGTGAAGCAACGGCAAAGCGAAAAAAGCCAATTAGCGGAGCATTTGCATATTGTGATGCAATGCTTCCTGCAATAAAGGTTCCGCCCCAAAAAAAGGTAACGGCTATCATCTTTAAAATAATAATAAAATATGAACTTTGAACTGAAGCGGTAGAACTTGGGTGAAATTGGGCTGACATAATATGCTCGTCAAAAATTGTTGAAAGGTTGATTTATTATTGCTTTGCTAATTCTTTATGCTTTGCATTGATTGGGTTTTGATTTGTTAAATAAATACCGAATAGGCATAATGCACCGCCAATAGCCATTATTATTGTAATACTTTCGTTTAGTAGCATGCTTGCAAGAACTACGGCAGAGAGTGGTTCAAAGTTTAGAAATACAGAGGCTCTTGCGGCACCAATAACTTTAATTGCATCAGAAAACCAAACAAAGGCAAGCCCTGTACCAAATACACCAAGATATAAAGCGGCACACCAAACTTCTATTGGAAAAGAAACTTCATACATATAAAGCTCATAGCCAGCAAAAGGCACAAGCATAATTAGTGCAAAAATAGCACTCCAAGTGGTTGCGGCTAGTGGTTCAATTGTTTTAAGAACAATTTTTCCTGCAAGGGTGTATACAGCCCAAGAAAGCATACCACCAAACACGGCTAAATCGCCCATGGTTAGGGCTGAACCAATAGAATAATTTCCATTAGTTATAATCAGTGAAGCTCCAAAACTTGTTATAAGTACCCCAAAAAGTTGAAGTTTTGAAAGTTTTTCTTTGAAAAATATTATAGCACCTAGTGTTACATAAAGCGGTGTAGTAGCAGAAATAAGCGAAGCACGCGTAGCAGAAACGGTATCTAAGCCAATTTGCATAAAAATATTATACATAACTGAGCCAGTAAGCCCAAGCACAGCCACGCCAATAATTTGCTGTTTATTTAGCTTAGGTAAACCCCCACGTTTTGAAATAACAATAAAAAGAAAGGTTGAAGCAACGCTAAGTCGCATAAAACTTAAAATCGATGGAGTAATAAAAGGTGCCGCCATTTTACCCGCAATAAAGGTTGCACCCCAAAAACAGGCAGATAAGAAAACTTTAATAATCATAAGCCTATACGGGCTAAGTAGGGTATTAGATGTTGGCATAGAAATCTCGAGTAATAGAAAATTTATAAGAAAAAATATTCTATTGATTATATCTAAATTTGCAAGCTTTTTTAAGGCTAAAAATGAAATTTAAAAATTTTAAAATCCTTAATGGAACTAGACTTAACAGGCAAGTTACGCTAAAGTATTTTTTCAAAATAAAATACAAGGAATTTAACCATGTTGCAAATGCCAGACCATTTACCAGTACCAAATGTGCCTGCCAATGCAGAGATTGTCCTTCAAAGAAGATATTACAGAAAAGACGAAAATGGTAATACTATTGAAGATTTACAGTCTTTTTTTTGGCGTGTAGCCTCAAGTATAGCGATGGAGGAAGCAAAATTTCCTCAATCAACCAAAACAGTTGAAGAATTAGCAGAAGAATTTTATATGCTAATGTGCGAAGGAAAATTCTTTCCAAATTCACCAACCTTAATGAATGCAGGCACAAAACTAGGCCAACTTGCGGCATGTTTTGTGCTACCTGTTGATGACTCTATTGAAGGAATTTTTGATGCGATTAAACACGCTGCTATGATTCATAAATCAGGCGGCGGTACAGGTTTTTCTTTTTCACGTATTCGCCCAAAAGATTCACGCGTAGGTTCAACAGGCGGTGTTGCTTCTGGGCCTCTATCTTTTTTAAGAATTTTCAATACTGCAACCGAGCAGATTAAACAAGGTGGCACACGTCGTGGTGCTAACATGGGTATTCTACGTGTAGACCACCCAGATATTTTAGAATTTATTGCCGCTAAAGAAGTTGATGGCGAATTTTTAAACTTCAACTTATCTATTGGTCTTACTGAAGATTTTATGGAAAAGGTTGAAAAAAATGAAAATTACGATTTAATCAACCCACATAATAAACAAGTAACAGGTACATTAAATGCTAAAGAAGTGTTTGATTTACTAGTAAAAAAAGCTTGGCTTAGTGGCGACCCTGGTATTATTTTCCTTGATAGAATTAATAAAGATAACCCAACGCCTGCTCAAGGTGATATGGAATCTACTAACCCATGCGGCGAGCAACCATTGCTTCCTTACGAAGCCTGTAACCTAGGTTCAATAAACCTTGCTAAATTCTATGTAACAGGCATGGATTGCGATACGCACCCAACACATTGCATTGATTGGAATGAATTTAAACGTGTAATTCATTCATCAGTTCGCTTTTTAGATAACGTAATTGAAGCATCTGTTTATCCGCTTGATCTTATTGAAGAAAATGTTCGTAAAAACCGTAAAATCGGTTTAGGCGTAATGGGCTTTGCAGATTTACTTTTCTTATTAAAAGTTCCTTACGACAGTGACTTAGGTTTAGAAATTGCTGAAAAAATTATGGAATTTATTCAAGTTGAGGGTAGGGTAGCTTCTGCTGAACTAGCGGCGGAACGTGGTGCTTTCCCATCATTTGAAGAATCTATTTTTGCTTCTTCAACACCGCTTCGTAACGCAACTATTACAACAATTGCACCAACAGGAACACTTTCAATTATTGCTGGCTGTTCTTCTGGGGTAGAGCCATTATTTGCTCTTTGTTTCTCTAAAAATGTTATGGATGGTGATAGATTACTTGAAATAAACCCATATTTCGAGCGTGAATTATCAAACAATAATTTGCATACACCAGAAGTTATGGAAGCATTAATGCAATTTGGTAGCATTAAAGATTTCGATATGTTACCAGAAGCAATGCGTAAAGTTTTTGTTACTGCTATGGATATTTCAGCAGAAGCACATTTACGTATGCAAGCAGCTTTCCAAAAATATACCGATAATGCTGTTTCAAAAACTGTAAACTTGCTACTATTGAAGATATTGATAAAGTGTATAAGCTTGCGTACACATTAGGCTGTAAGGGCGTAACTGTATACCGCGATGGCTGTAAGTCAATTCAAGTTCTTTACACTGGCGAAGCTGAAAAGAAAAAAGCTGCCGAAAATGTAGTTTTAGCTCAGGGGCAAGTTCGTCAACGTCCTGATTATTTACAAGGCTTTACGCAAAAAATTCAAACTGGTTTAGGTGCATTATACCTTACAGTTAATGAAGATATTAATGGCGAACCATTTGAAGTGTTTGCAACAATTGGAAAATCGGGCAGATCAACAACTGCTAAAGCCGAAGCAATTGGGCGTTTAGTTTCATTAGCTCTTCGTTCAGGTATTGACGTTCGTTCAATAGTTGACCAAATTAAGGGCATTGGCGGCGAACACCCAGTATTCCAAAAGAAAGGTATGGTGCTTTCAATTCCAGATGCTATTGCTTATGTTCTTGAAACTCGTTACCTTAAAGGCGGCGTTGCTGGCGGTAAAGGAACAACTCTTGATGGTAAAGTGGCTTGCCCTGAATGTGGTGAAGCTATGATTTTCCAAGAGGGTTGTCATATTTGCCCATCTTGTTCACATTCACGTTGTGGCTAATAAGTAATTCTTTGATAGCAGGCAGTTAGGTAATCTTTTTCATATATATTTGAAAAAAGAGATTCTAAAGGCTTGCTATCTTTTATTTACTAAGCTAGTGTATATACATGTTTAGTATACTTGCTGTAGAAAAATACAGCTGTTAGGAGGAACTATGTTTGGAATTGGTACTCAAGAACTTCTTGTTATTTTAGTTCTTGTACTTATTATTTTTGGTGCAAAGAAATTGCCTGAAATTGGTTCTGGATTAGGTAAGGCTATTCGCAACTTTAAACAATCTGCGATTGAACCTGATGAAGTAGATATTACACCAAAAAAAGAAAAAGCTAAAGAAGAAGAAAAAGTTTAATCTTTTATCTTTCAATATAAGCAATTAACTTTTAGAAAATAGTGTATTTTTTGAAAGTGAAATTATTCTGTATTTTTTTAAATAATAGAAAACAAAGGAATGTAGTATGATAATTGATCAAATATCTGTATTCATGGAAAATAAAGCTGGGCGTCTTTCAGAAGTAACTGAACTTTTAGCTAAAGCAAATATTAATATCCGTGCTTTGTCATTAGCTGATACTTCTGATTTTGGTATTCTAAGACTTATAGTTGATGATACACAAAAAGCTAGTGCAATGCTAAAAGAAAACGATATTACTGTAAGAGTTTCGCAAGTGCTTTCAGTTACCGTGAAAGATTCACCAGGTGGCTTACACGAAACTTTAACTCACCTTTCTAGCAATGGTATTAATATTGAATATATGTATGCTTTTGTTGAACAATCAGCTGATACAGCTACTTTAGTATTCCGTACTAATGATTTAGAAAAAGCTGCTGCTTGCTTATAATTATTCATACATAATTATAAAATTAAATAAGAAAAACCCTCGTTTATTATAAGCGAGGGTTCTTTATTTTTAAATTGTATACTTACATTATATTTCTATAATTTCGTATTGCATTGTACCTACACCAATTTTTTCGCCATGTTCTAGGCAGGCTGTCCAAATAGTTTCAGGGTGAACTTGTGTGAAAATATCTGCATTAGCTAAATTAGGGTCGGTATGGTGCTTTAGCTTGCTTTCTTCAAGAACTGAACCTGGAATTGCTGGCATTGTATTACATTTATCTGCGGCGGCTTGGTCAATAGCTACTGGATCTAGTGAAGCAAACATACCAACATTTGGGATAATTGCTAAATCGTTTCCTGCGTGGCAATCACATTTTGGGGTAATATCCATAGCAAGTGAAATATGAAAGTGTGGCTTATTTGTAATTGCTGCCTTAGCATATTCAGCCATTTTTTTGTTAATTAATGTGTATTCTTCATTAAAGTGCGTTGCCACAGCGTCTGTTAAACATTCGCCAAT
>CAYJFV010000120.1:0-5682 GCA_964369275.1 uncultured Desulfovibrionaceae bacterium | reverse complement strand
GATAAACAAGTAAAACGTTTACAATCAATGCATAACGATTCAGCCGAAGCAGGCGTTATTCGTACATACCTTGATTTAATCGTGGAACTTCCTTGGAATAAAACCTCAAAAGACATCTTAGATATTACAAAAGCCAAGAAAAAACTAGATGAAGACCATTACGGCTTAGATAAAGTAAAAGACCGTATTTTAGAATTTCTTAGCGTTAGAAAACTAAAACCAGATACAAAAGGCTCAATCCTTTGTTTTGCAGGGCCTCCTGGGGTTGGTAAAACTTCACTTGGAAAGTCTATAGCAACCGCAATGGGCAGAAAATTCCAACGTATTTCACTTGGTGGTACACGCGATGAGGCAGAAATTCGCGGGCATAGACGTACATATATAGGTGCTATGCCAGGTAGAATTATTCAGGCAGTAAAACAAGCAGGAACACGTAACCCCGTTATCTTACTTGATGAAATTGATAAACTTGCGAACGACTTTAGAGGCGACCCATCTTCTGCATTGTTAGAAGTGCTAGACCCTGAACAAAATGCAAACTTCTCTGACCACTACCTAAACGTACCTTTCGATTTATCAAAAGTTCTATTTATCTGTACAGCAAACCATTTAGAAAATATTCCATCTGCTTTACGTGATAGATTAGAAATAATAAATTTAGCCGGTTACACTGAACAAGAAAAGCTAGCAATTACCAAAAAATACCTAATTCCGCGTCAAATTTCAGAAAACGGACTCAAAGTAAAAGACGTTACCATGAAAGATGCTGCAATAGTAAAAGTAATTCACGAATATACACGTGAAGCAGGTTTGCGTAATCTTGAACGTGAAATTGGTTCTATTTGCCGTAAATTAGCTCGTAAAAGAGCAGAGGGCAACAAGAATTTATTCAATGTTACCCCTGCATTAGTTGGCAAACTTTTAGGAACTCCGCGTTTTCTTGATGAAGAGCAAGATAAAACTCTTCCTCCTGGTGTAGCTCAAGGCCTTGCGTGGACTCAAGCTGGCGGCGAGGTGCTTTATATTGAAGCAACTACCATGAAAGGTAAAGGTGGTTTAACCCTAACTGGTCAACTTGGCGATGTCATGAAAGAAAGTGCAACTGCAGCTATGTCTTATGCAAGAACGCATGCAGAAGAGCTTGGCATTGCAGCTGATTTTCACGAAAAGTTAGATGTGCATATTCACGTACCCGCAGGTGCAACCCCTAAAGATGGTCCCTCAGCAGGTGTTACTATGGTTACCGCACTTATTTCTGTACTTAGCAACAAAAGCGTGCGTGCAGATGTGTGCATGACTGGCGAAATTACCCTACGTGGGCGTGTGCTTCCAGTTGGCGGAATTAAAGAAAAAATTCTTGCTGGTGTAGCTCGTGGACTAAAGCATGCAGTCATTCCATATCAAAATACAAAAGATATTGATGATATTCCAGCTGAATTACGTAAGAAAATTCAAATACATACAGTTTCGCATATTGATGAACTGCTTCCATTAGTTTTTGAAGACTAGTACATGTAAGTAATAATAGAAAAGATTTAAGGGCGGAAAATTTCCGCCCTTTTTTTCGTTTTTGTTTTTTAATTGAAAGGGGGAAACCATGCTTTTTGAAAAAAGCAAGTTTTCCCCCTCTCAAACTCACCCCCATCCTTACAAAAACTTTTAATGCTCGTATAAGTATTTGCACTTTTTTAGTATTATCTCGTAGAAAGTTTTTCTATTAGTCATTTGAATTTCGTACAAAAAAGATATTCTATTGTAATTTTAATTGAAAGTGGGAAACCATGCTTTTTTCACTTGCGATAGCAAGTGTTGCACATATTGACTTATGCTCTTGACTATCATTCTCTAGTCAAACTTCCGTTAATCACCTTAGTCACGAAAATTCATGTAACAAATTAATTTTATAGCTCACTCCAAAAATATCAAAAGCTGATTTATGCTGAACGTAGTTCAGTAAAAATCAGCTTTTGATATTTTTGCATTAGGGATTCTAAAGGGACTTAGTTCCTTTAGCCCTCGGAGAGAAAAAAGAAAAAAATAAATAAGTTAATCTTCCATTAAAAATAAAAATAGGCGGATATTCTCCGCCTATTTTTTTCTTTATCAATCTAAAACTTTATAAAATTTCGCAACCATCATCAGTAATAAGTACAGTATATTCCCAACGAATACCGCCCCATTCCTTATAATACAAACCTGGTTCAACAGTTACAAGCATATTCTTTTCTAAAACAGTATCACTAAGCGGTGATAAGCGTGGGGCTTCATGTGTTTCAAGCCCAATACCATGCCCAAGGTTATGCGTAAAAGCCTTTTCTACACCATACTTTTTAAAGAAATTATAACTTGCTTCATAAGCTTGTTTGCCAGTAATGCCTGGTTTTATAATATCTAAAGCGGCTTGTTGTGCCCCTTGAACTTGCTCTAAAACAGTTTTAAATCTATCGCTTGGTTTATCGCCAATCCAAAAAGTGCGGGTTTGGTCAGAATTATAGTCGTTCAGTCTTGCACCTACATCTATAAGAATAAGTGAATTTTCTGTAAGAACTGTTTCTGAGGGTATGCAATGCGGTAGTGCCGCATGCTGATTTAGTGCAACAATTGGGTCAAAAGCATTTTCACTTGCCCCGTGCGAGCGGAAATATTGCTCAATATACCAAGCAACATCATTTTCAGTTATGGCTTTATGAATATTATCTTCAAAATATGAAGGTAAATGCCTCATAAGATTTTGGTTTAATGCCATAGTTGCACGCATTAGCTTTACCTCTTCTTCGTCTTTAATAACGCGAAGTTGTTCAACTAAACCATGTGCAGGAATATGATTAATCCCCTCAAAAGCTTTTTGTACAAAATTATAGTTCAATTGCTCTTCATCAAAACCATAGTTAGTATATGGCAATGATTTTAGAAGATTATTATAAAAATCAGATAATGAACCTGAATAGATATGTACATTTTCAGAATCCCAAACTTCAGTTGCAGCTAAGTCAAAGCGTGGGTCAGTGCAAAGTAAATCTTTACCATCTTTTGTTACTATTATAAAGCCCGAGGTTTCGTTACATTGTCCATTACGTAATTCAAAGCCTGAAAGATAGTATCTATTTGTTGGGCATGATACAAGTAGTGCATCAATATTATTTTCAAACATAAGTTTGCGTAGTTTTTCTCTACGCTGAGTAAAAGTAGCTTTATTCATTATAAACTCCAATTATCATTATAAAAAAAGGCCTAAGTATAGAACTTAAGCCTTTGTAAAATTAGCAGTATTTTGCTTCTATTTCAGCACCAGCTTTTTCAACATCAGCAACAAATTTTGTACGAACGTCTTTTAGCTTCTGTGCAAGGCTTGCATCGCTAAGAGCAAGAATTTGAGCCGCTAAGTAAGCCGCATTTTTAGCACCTGCTTTATCAAGTGCTACAGTAGCAACAGGAAATCCAGGAGGCATTTGTAAAGTTGCAAGTAAGGCGTCCATGCCACCAAGTGGTGAAGCATCAACAGGGATACCAATTACAGGTTTTAGCGTATGAGCCGCAACAACACCTGCCAAATGAGCCGCCATTCCTGCTGCACAAATATACACTTGGCAACCTTTTTCTTCTAATTCTTTAATTAAGTTTTGAGTTCTTTCAGGTGTTCTATGAGCAGAGCTTACAGTAAATAAAAATGGAATATCAAGCGATTGCAATGTTTCAGCACAAGCACTTACAATTTTTTCATCAGAAGCTGAGCCCATGAAAACAGCTACTTTTACATTATCTTTGATTTGTGTCATAATAATTTCCTTATAATATAATTACATACCTAAGTATGCTTTTTTTACTGCGTCATCGTTTAGTAATCTTTCCGCGGTGTCATGCATAACAATATTACCATTTTCAATAACATAGCCGATATCTGCAATTTTTAATGCTTGGTTTGCGTTTTGTTCAACTAAGAAAACGGTTGTGCCTGTTTCTTTAATCTTTGTAATAATTGAAAAGATTTGCTGAATGATAATAGGTGCAAGCCCAAGCGATGGTTCATCAAGCAATAGCAGTTTTGGTTTTGCCATTAAAGCACGCGAAATAGCAAGCATTTGCTGTTCACCACCTGATAAAGTTCCACCTTGTTGCTTTTTACGTTGTGCAAGAATTGGGAAAAGGGTAAAGATATAGTCTAAATCTTGTTTAATTTGCACTTTATCGTTTCTTAAAAAAGCACCAAGTTCTAGGTTATCCATTACGGTAAGTTCTGGGAAGATTAGTCGCCCTTCTGGAACTTGTGAAATGCCAAGTTTTACAATTTCATTTGGTTTTAGCCCATGAATTGGCTTGTCGTTATATAAAATTTTACCTGAACGTGGGGTAATTGCACCGCAAATAGTCATAAGTGTGGTGGACTTACCAGCACCGTTTGCACCGATTAAAGATACAATTGAACCTTGCGGAACTGAAAGAGAAATTCCATGTAGAGCAGGAATTTTCCCATAATATGTAGTTACATTTTTTAATTCTAACATTAGTCTTCCTCGCCTAAGTATGCCTTAATAACAGCAGGGTTAGAACGAATTTCTTCAGGATTACCCGTAGCAATTACTGAACCGTATTCCATAACGTAAAGCCTGTCTGAAAGCGACATAACCATTCCCATATCATGCTCAATAAGAAGAATAGATAGTTTGAAGCGTTCGCGTATATCTAAAATAAGTGATTTTAATTCAATAGTTTCTTGTGGGTTCATACCCGCCGCAGGTTCATCAAGAAATAGAACATAAGGTTCAGTTGCTAAAGCACGTGCAATTTCTAAACGGCGTTGAGCTCCATAGGGTAAATTACGTGCTTCTTCTTGCCAAAATTCATGCAAGTTTAAATCTTGTAATAATTTATAGGCTTTATCAATGCTTTCTTGTTCTTCACGCTTTGCATGCGGGGTTTTGAATAAAGCACCAACAATACCAGCATTGGTTCTGCAATGGCGGCCAATCATAACATTTTCAAGCACAGTCATGTTTGGAAAAAGCCTAATATTTTGGAAAGTTCTTGCAAGTCCAATTTCAGTAACTTGGAAGGGTTTTTTACCAACTAAAGATACTTCTTTTCCATTTGGTTTAGTGGTTAATACATTACCTTGAGTAGGGGTATAAATGCCAGTTACGCAGTTGAAGAATGTTGTTTTACCTGCACCGTTAGGGCCGATTAAAGCAACAATTTCGCCTTCATTTATTTTTAAATCTACACTGTTTAAAGCTCTTAAGCCACCGAAGTTTTTTGAAAGAGAAGAAACAGAAAGTACAGTATTACTCATAAATATTCCTTATTCTTCGCTACTAGCTGTAGAAGTTGTTTGTGTAGCTTGCACATTTTTAGAAAGAGTGTACTTACGCTTTGCCGCAGGTACAATACCTTGCGGGCGGAAAATCATCATAAGCACCATAGTAGCACCGAAAATAAGCATTCTGTACTCAGAAAAAGCTCGTAAATACTCAGGTAGTAAAGATAAAACTAATGCCGCAAGCACAACACCCCAAATTGAACCCATACCACCAAGAACTACCATAGCTAAAATCATAGCTGATTCCATAAAGCTAAAACTTGCTGGGTTGATATATGTGTTACGTGCCGCAAGAATTACACCTGCAAAACCAGCCCAACATGAACCAAGAGCAAATGCCATAAGTTTAGTTTTACGTAAATCAATAC
>CAYJFV010000119.1:0-5709 GCA_964369275.1 uncultured Desulfovibrionaceae bacterium | reverse complement strand
TCGTAGTCTTTAATGCTTTGAGCTGCAACTGCATCAACATTGTAAATTGTATAATCATCAAGTCTATAGCCAAGTCTTGCAGAAGTAAATTCACCAATAGGGTAAACAAAATTGACTTGACCACCAAGTGTATCACGATCAAATTCAGTCCATTCTTCTGTTATACCATAAAGTGCAATACCAAAACCTAAATTAGTATCATATATACGAGGATTAAAGAAATGCGTATTCATATTCATTTCTTCTTGTGCTAAATAGCCTTCAACACCTAGTGAATAGCCTCTACCGAATAAGTTGTTTTGAGAAATAGAGGCAGAAATACCTGCACCATCATCAGAAGAATACCCAATACCACCAGAAATTGTACCAGTGCTATTTTCTTCTACTGTTATGTTTAAATCAGCTAAAACAGGATCTTCAGTAGGTTCTAGTTGCATATCTACAATTTTAAAATAGCCAGTGCGGTATAAACGATCTTGCGAGCGTTGCACAAGTTGTGCCGAATAAGGGTCGCCATCAGCTAAACGCAGCTCGCGTAAAATAACGTTATCTCGTGTTTTATAGTTGCCTGCTACGTTTACTCGGTTAATTTGCGTTTTAGAACTTGGATTTAAAACATAAGTAATATCCATAGTTTCTGCTTCAATATTAACAGTATCTTGCATATTTGCACTAGCAAAGGCGTAGCCATTGTCTTTATAATATTGCGTTAAAGCTTGGATATCGTCTTGCATAGTTATAAGTGAAAAATAACCATTTTCATTTTTCCATTCGTCCATACCAATGATATTATAAAATACGTCAGGATCAGCAATTAATTCGCCTGCAAAGTTTACTTCACCAACTTTAAACCTTGCACCTCTATCTATTTTGAAAATAATGCGTATACCTTCTTCTTCAAAAATAACTTCAGGGGCTGCCACTGTTGAGCGTATGTAACCATCATTTATAGCATAAGAACCAATATATTCAGTTGCAATTTCTAATTCTTCTTCCTTCAATGCCCCACGGCCAGTAATAAAAGAAAAGAAACTATGCTCACGAACAGGGATATTATCGCTAATAAAATCAACATCCATATCGCCAAAGCCTTGGAAGTCTATATTAGTAATATAAAGTTTATTTCCTGCGTCAACATCAAATATCAAATTGATAGAATTATTTGAAAGTTCTTCAATAGTATAAGCAACTTGAACATTATAGTAGGCTTTTTTTCTGTATAGTTCTTCTATAATACCTAGGTCGTTTTTTAGCACGCTTTCGTTAAGAATTGAACCGGTTGCAGTAACAATATCTTCTCTTATATCATCAATATCAATAATATCAGAGCCTTCTAAAAGAATATTCGCAATGGTAGGGCGTTCTACAACTTCAATAAGCATAATATTATTATTGTTTTCTTTTAGTGTAGTTATAGAAATATCATTAAAGTAGCCTGTTCGCCATATTCTTTTAAGCTCATCATTTAATTCTTCTTCTGTTAGAAGAGGTGAATTTGTAGTGGTTTGAAGTCTTGCAATGATGTATTCCGCATCAATAATACTGTTTCCTTGAACGCGGATTTCTGAAATTCTTTCATTTTGCAAGGCTGGTAAATTAGAAGCTTGCAAAGTTGCAAGCGTAAGCCTTGCAGCAACGCCATCAGCAGGAAAGTTGCTTGCAATTTCAAAAATTATAGGCGTGTTTTGCCCGCTTGCAGTTACATATTGTGCATCAACTAAGAAAGATTTACCAACTTGTGTTACACTTCCATATAAAGTAGCATAAGTACCTTGTACCTTAGCTAAAGTTTGAGCATTACTTATATTTTGAATTTGAGAATCACTAATAATTACATTAAAGCCTTGTTCTTCAAGTCTAAGATATAAAGCTGTGTTAAAATTTGCTTCAACTTCATCAGCATCTTGTATAGTAAGCTTAAAAGGGGAAAGCAAAAGAGTATCAACATTTGCATAAGCAGTGTTGTAACTAATTAGACTTATAGTAAAAACAGATATATATACTAAAAAAGCAGATGCTTTTTTTATAAGGCTAAGTGGCATGAAGTTCTCCAAATTTTAATTCGTAGCTTTTTTGCATAAGTTTAGCAAAATCGGGGTTATGTGTAACAATAACAAGTGAAATATTTTGTTCTTTATTTAGCTTTAGCAGCATTTCCATAGTTTTATTACCAGTTTCTTCATCTAAATTACCTGTTGGTTCATCTGCTAATAAAACTTTTGGTTGCATTACTAATGCACGGGCTATGCCTGCACGTTGCCTTTCACCGCCTGAAAGTGTTGTAACTTTGTGGTTTAGCCTATGTTCTAAACCAACTTGTACAAGATGTTCTTTTGCAAGTGCTAAGGCTTGTTTGTTTGGCATGCCTGCAATAAATGCTTGCATTGCAACATTTTCTAGTGTGCTAAATTCTGGTAAAAGGTGGTGGAATTGAAAAATAAAACCTAATTCTTTGTTTCTGAAGTTTGCTTTTTCGTTTGGCGTAAATTTAGTTAAATCTTTACTTTCAAAAAATATTTCGCCACTTGTTGCAGTATCTAAAGCACCCATGATGTGAAGTAGTGTAGATTTGCCAGAACCCGATGAACCTAATAAAGCAAGGCTTTCACCTTTATGCACATCAAAAGAGATATTACGAAGAATTTCAATTTCACCGCTTGGAGTATCAACTTTTTTTTGAATATCTTTTAAGCTATATAGAATTTCTGCCATTTTAGCACCTTTTAGTATTATTCGTATCGAAGAGCTTTTGCTGGTTCAAGCTTTGCCGCTTGCCTTGCTGGGTAAATTGTTGCAATAAAACATATTAAAAGTGCTGAAATAACAATGAAAATTACATCAGTTGGAACTATTAATAATGGAAGTGAATCCATAGGGTATACATTTTGTGGAAGTTTGATTATATCAGTAGTTTTTAGAATATACGCTAAGCCTAGCCCAAGAATTACACCTAGTGTAGTACCAATTAAGCCAATTAGCGTTCCTTGTAGCATAAATATATGCCTAATCATACCAGTTGTTGCACCCATACTCATTAATATTGCAATATCTTTAGTTTTTTCCATTACTAACATTATTAAAGAGGTTATAATAGAAAAAGAAGCAACAAGCACAATAACACCTAACACTAAAGACATGCCTATTCTTTCAAGTTCTAGTGCGGCAAAAAGGTTTGCATTTGTCACTGTCCAGTCACGAGTAAAGAAAACATCTGGTAAGCGAGTATCAATTTCTGCTGCAATTTCAGGTGCTTTGTCAGGGTTTTCTACAATAATTTCAATGCCTGAAATTCTACCACGCGGAATACCTAGTAAATCTTGAGCAGAATTAAGGCTGATAAATGCAAGGGTAGTATCATATTCTTGCATGCCAGAACTGAAAATTCCAACTACTTTAAAAGGAGTTAAGGTAGGCACAAAACCAGCGGAAGTAGCTTCGCCAGAGGGTGAAAGCAAGTTCACGCGTGAACCAAGTGTTAAAGAGAGCATTTTTGCAAGTTCTTCACCAATAATAATACCTTGCGTACGCCCATCTTGTGTTAAATCTGCAACATTACCAATTTTTAAATCTTTCAAAATTGCTAATGTATTATCGCCTTGATTTGGCTCAATACCACGAAGAATTAACCCTTTAACACCTCTATTGGAAGAAAGCATAACTTCTGTATACAAAAAGGGCAGAGCGTTAGAAACTTCTTCTACTGAACGCACTTGTTCAAGTATTGGTTCTAGCTCATCAAAGGCAGAAAAGTTCGTTGCTTGCAGCATTATGTGGGCATTTGCCCCTAGTAATTTTTCGCGTATGTCTGTTGAAAAGCCAGTGTATACGCCCCAAGCAATAATTAAAGCGGCTACACCAATAGCCACACCAAGAACCGACATTAAAGAGATTACAGAAATGAAGGCTTGGCTAGCTCTAGCAAATAAATATCTGCTCGCAATGCGAAGGGTAAATTTCATATTAAGCTTCTGGTTTTAGTAGTGGGAATAAAATAACTTCACGAATATTCGCAGAGTCTGTTAATAACATAACTAATCGGTCAATTCCAAGCCCACAACCTGCAGCTGGTGGCATACCGTATTCTAAAGCACGTAAATAATCTTCATCAAGAGGGTGTGCTTCGACATCGCCTTTAGCTTTTTCAGCCATTTGCTCTTCAAAGCGTAAACGCTGATCAACAGGGTCGTTCAATTCAGAAAAAGCATTACCCATTTCACGGCCAGCAATGAAAAATTCAAAGCGATCAGCAATTTCAGGGTTTTCATTATTTCTTCTTGAAAGAGGTGAAATATCAATAGGATAATGATAAATAAATGTAGGTTGAACTAGTTTTGGTTCAACGTCTAAGTCAAATACTTTTGCGTGTAGTTTGCCAATAGTTTCAGATTCAACAACTTTTTCACCGCGTTCACGCACATATTTGCGTATAGCTTCTTTATCGTTTAAAAATTCGTCTGTGTGGCCACCAAATTCTTTAAGCGAGTCATAGAAAGTAATACGTTTCCATGAGCCTTCTGTTAAATCAATTTCGTTTCCTTGGTAGGGAACAACAGTTGTGCCACAAACTTCTTTTGCAAGGTAGGAATATAGGCTTTCAACAATATCCATTAAGTTTTCAAAGTTTGCATAAGCCCAGTAAAATTCACACATGGTAAACTCAGGGTTATGTCTTGGAGAAATACCTTCATTTCTAAAGTTTCTGTTCATTTCAAAAACTTTTTCAAAGCCACCAACAAGTAAACGCTTTAAATAAAGTTCAGGTGCAATACGCATAAATAATTCAATGTCATACGCGTTATGATGAGTGGTGAATGGACGAGCCACCGCACCACCAGCAAGCGATTGCAACATTGGTGTTTCAACTTCAATAAAACCATGAGTTTCTAAGAAGTTTCTAAGTTCACGGGTAATTTTTGAACGTTTACGGAAAATATCGCGAGTTTTTGCATTAACTATTAAATCAACATAACGCTGACGGTAGCGTAGTTCTGTATCAGTAAGGCCAGAGTGCTTTTCTGGTAATGGGCGTATAGATTTTGTAAGAAGTTTTATAAAGCTACACGAAAGTGTAAGTTCGCCTGTTTTAGTTCTAAATAATGAACCTTCAACGCCAACAATATCGCCAATATCAAATTTCTTGAAAACGCTAAAAGCTTCATCTCCAAGCTTTTCTTTTTCAGCATAACATTGAATTTTTCCGCTTTTATCTTGAATATGGAAGAAAATTACTTTACCAAAGGAACGGTGGCCTACTATTCTTCCTGCAAGGGTAAATGTTTCACCTAAGTCTAAAAGTTCTTCTGCACTAGAAGCTTGAAATTCTGCATGAATTGCTGCGGCATCGTCTTTTTTTATAAAATCGTTAGGGTAAAGTTGTACTCCTAAGTCTAGTAAATCGCAAGATTTACTAACACAGTTCTTTATAACCTCGTTTAGCTCGTTATGTTTATCCATACTTTGCAGTAGAGGTTGGAAATATTTTACGTGTTCTGATTTTGATGCTAATTTAATGACTTTTGGAGTCGCCGCTTCTTTTTGAGCCACAGTGTGTTCCTTTGTAATATAATCACAGATTATAAAGAGTATATATCATGCCTTATCATACTATTATTAAAATATGGCAAGCTTTCTTTTTAAGATTTTTTTTTATTTTAGTCAATAGAAAGCTTTTTGCATTTAAAAAAATAGTTTTTTTAGAAAAAATATAAT
>CAYJFV010000118.1:0-5751 GCA_964369275.1 uncultured Desulfovibrionaceae bacterium | reverse complement strand
CTTACATTATATTGAAATGTTGAATAAAATGCTTGAAAAACATAAAGCAAAGCTTGCAACTATTTGCGGTAGATTTTATGCAATGGATAGGGATAAACGCTGGGAACGTGTAGAAGAAGCCTATAATATGCTTACATTAGGTGAAGCGATGGCTATTGAAAATGCAGTTCAAGCAATGGAAGAAGCGTACTCAAGTGATGAATTTGATGAATTTATAAAGCCACGTATATTAGATAAAAATGGAATTATAAAAGATAATGACGCTGTTTTCTTCTTCAATTTTAGAGCGGATAGAGCAAAAGAATTAGCTTTTGCACTTTCAAACCCTGTTTTTAGTGATTTTACAAGAAAAGTTGTACCAAGTTTATCTGCAATAGCTAGTATGACGGCTTATGATTCATCTTTATCTTTTCCAGTTGCCTTTCCTAAGCAAAATTTAGAAAATACATTAGGCGAAAGAATTTCAAATATGGGCATTTCGCAACTTAGAATTGCTGAAACTGAAAAATATGCCCATGTAACTTACTTTTTCAATGGTGGTAAAGAAGAACCTTTCCCTAATGAAGAACGAATTTTAATTCCTTCGCCTAAAGAAGTTGAAACGTATGATCAAAAGCCAGAAATGTCGCTCATTCCTGTAACCCAAAAGCTTCTTGAAGCAATGGCAAGCGATAAATACGGCTTTATTGTATGTAACTTAGCTAACCCTGATATGGTTGGGCATACAGGCAAGCTTGACGCCGCAACACAAGCATTGGAATTTGTAGATAAAAGCGTAGAACAAATATTAGAAAAAGCTAAAGAAAACTCTTGGAGAATAGTCTTTACAGCTGACCATGGGAATATTGAAGAAATGATGGACGAAAGCGGTAACCCACACACTGCACACACCCTAAATAAAGTACCACTTCTTTTACTTGATAATGGGCAACCTGTACACCTAGATAATGCAAATTATACAAAACTAGCTGATATTGCAAAACTAGTTTTATTATAAGGAAATTGTATGACACATAGTGCTAAGCCAAATTTAATTATTATGATGCACCGCCTAGGTGACCTTATAATGACTTTGCCCCTTATGCACGCCATGCAAACACTCTACCCTAATAATCCATTATGGGTAGTAGCAGAACCTGCCTTTTATGCACCTTTATCAAAACTCGTTCCTCATGTGCAGTTCTTTTCACCTAATGATGAAATAATAGTAAAAACACAATACGAAAAAGTATTAAATATAAGCCAAAGAAAAGAAGCCTATACTTTATCTTCAAAAATACAATACACTGATTTTATAGGGCAAATTACTAAGAATAATTATCTTGTAGTTGAAGGTTTTTGGCAAATTTACAGAACTTCTTTAACACAAAGTTCAAGGCATAACCTTTTCCATTGGGCAGATTTACACGCACTTGATACCCTAAATCAAAACGAACGCGAAAGCATAAACTATATACTACCTAAAAAAGCTAAGGGGCGAAAAATTGGTCTATTTCTTGGGGCAAGTTCTTCTTTAAAACGCCCTGAACCTAAATTCTATGCTGAATTAGCTAATTCTTTAGCAAAAAGGGGCTATATTCCATACTTTTTAGGTGGAAAATGTGAAATAGAACTTGGAAAAGAAGTATCTAAATTATATGGTAGTAGTGAAAATAATTTAGTTAATGCCTTTAGCCTTGAAGAACTTGCTTCATTTATGCAAGAACTTGATTTACTAATCACGCCCGATACTGGCCCAATGCACTTAGCCGCCGCACTTGGTTTACAAACATTAGCTTTATCGCTTGGTAATGTTAATCCTTATGAAACTTCTGTTGTTCAACCTAAGCACTATGTGCTACAAGCAAATATATCTTGTTCATCTTGTTGGGATTGTTACAGAAATTATGAATGTAAGCAAGCTTTTGTTCCATATAAGGTAGCGGCAATTGCTTCTTCTATATTAGAAGATAGAGCTTTTCCTAAGATTAATGGCTTATCATTATACAAAACTAAGCGTGAACTTGGTTTATCAACCCTTGAAAGTATAATAGCTAATGGGCAAAGAACAAGAAAACAATTAGATGAATTTTGGAAAGCCTACTTTTTAGCATTATCTATAAATTCTAAATCGCACTACCCTATTTCAAACTTATCAGATAAAATTGCAATAAAGCTACACAAAGAAAAAGCAAAACTTTTAAATGCAATACTATTATCCTTCAAAACAAATATCATACTTAGCGAAAATTTTTGGCAAACATACCCTCCTATAATTAGAATTTTTGCTAGTTTTGTGCAAACATATTTAGAAAATGCTTCCTATTCAAAAAAAGCGTATTTAGAAGTGTTTGATTTTATAGAAAGAATATAAAATCATAATAAAAAAGGGGAAACTTGAAATTCAAGTTTCCCCTTTTTTATTATTAGATAACTATATCTTATAATTCATCTGGCAAGTTATTTAATTCAGCTTGTGTGAATACTGGGCCATCTACGCAAACGTATTTATCGCCAACGTTACAACGACCACAAATACCGATACCGCACTTCATACGACGTTCAAGTGTAGTTACAATATTATCATCATCAAAGCCTAATTCTTTTAAAGCTGCAAGTGTGAACTTAATCATAATAGGAGGTCCACAAAGAACAGCAACACAATCTTTAGGAGATGGTGCAATTTCTTTTAGGATATTAGGAATAAGACCAACTTTATGCGGCCAACCATCAGATGGGTTATCGATTGTAAGATATGTTTTTAGAACTGGGTGGTTTAACCAACCATCTAATTCATAGCTATACGCCATATCTTGAGGTGAACGACCACCATAAAGAAGAGATATTTCTTTAAAGTCTTTCGCATTTTCTAATACTGTAAGCATAATAGTACGGATAGGAGCCATACCAATACCACCGCCAATAAAGAATACGCTTTTACCTTTCCATTCTTCATAAGGGAAAGCTTTTCCTAAAGGAACGCGAACACCAATTTTATCGCCAGGAGCTAATTTATGAAGTGCTTCTGTTACTTCACCAGTACGCATTACTGAAAACTGTAAGTAATCTTTGCAAGATGGAGGGCTATTAATAACGAAAGTTGCTTCGCCAACACCAAATATAGATAACTGACCTACTTGTCCTGGGCCGTAGGTGAAAGCTTTCATTTTCTCTTCGTCGTCAAAACGAACGCGAAAAGTCATAATATTACCAGTTTCTCTAATTACTTCTAGTACAGTAGAAACTTCTGGTAAGTATGGATTATTGTTATTACATGAACAACTCATTTATACTACCCCTTTGCATTTGTTTTTTTAGTAGCAGGTTTCTTTGCTTCAGCTTCAGCTTTAGGTGCTTGTGCTTCTTTTGGTGCTTCTTCTTTTGCAACTTCTTGTGCTACTGCTTTTGGTGCAGCTGCAACAGCAGCTTTTTTAGAAACACCGCGTGCATTAGCTAAGTCTGCATCTTTAGGAGTAACTTCAATAACACCAGAAATCATATCTTTAATAGAAATTGAAGCTGGGCAAGAAATTAAGCAACGTCCGCAACCTGTACAAGCATAAATATCATGCCATGAAGTAACATAATTGAATTTATGACCTAATCTATTTCTCCAACGAGTAAAACCGGCAGGGCGTGGGTTATGACCACTAGCTTCTAGTGTAAACTCATTGCCCATACATGAAGCCCAAGAACGTATTCTTTTACCTTCAAGTGGGTTACCTTCATCAGTAATTGTGAAGCACTGGCAAGTTGGGCAAACAAATGTACATGATGAACAACCAATACAACCTGAACTTACTTTAGACCAGAAGTCTTTATTTTCAAAGTTGTACGCTACCATTGCAGGTAGGTTTGTCATGTCAGGTTTTTGTGGAAGTGTTTCATGTGCTTTAGCATGAACAGCCTCAGCATTAGTAACATCATTTGCACTTGCTTCACCAAAACCAGCCGCAGCTAATAATTCTTTACCTTTTTCACTAAAAGCTTCAAATAGGAAAGTGTCGCCTTCAAGTGGAGTAAATAGAACATCAGCACCGTGTGCAGAAGTTAAATCAGTGTCTGTCCAGTTACAAAAACATGTAGGTAATGCAAAAGTACATGCTTGAGCAACTAAAACAATATTGTCTTTATGTGCTTGGTAGTAAGGATCTTGGTATTTACCATGTAGATACGCAGCATCTAAAACTTCAACACCTTTAGCATCACATGGTCTTGCACCAAAGATAACAGTTTTAGGTGCATCAACTGTTGCATCTAATTTAGTTTCTACCTTTGATAAATCGTCAGGATTTTTAGTTGATGTATAGCTAAATAAAGTTTCAGCTTGTGGAATATACGCTTTCTTTAATGAAGTAGTTGTATAATCCATTAGGTTAGCAAGGTTTGCTTTTTCTAATTCTTCTTTTGTATATGCATCATAAACTACTCTGCTTGATTCAGCTTTAGGAGCAAGAACTTTATATTGCTCGCTAAGCTTTGCAAGCCAAGTAGATATTTGGTTTGATTGAGCTATAAATTTCATCTTAGATGTGCTCCTTAATGTTTGCTTCTTCTACTTGGTAGCCTAAAAGCGGCGGAGTAGCTTCTATATCAATACCAGCAGTATAATCAAATAAACCTTTGATAATGCTACCGTATTTTTGTTTTAACCAGAATACTGGAATACCCATTGGACAAGCTCTTGCACATTCAGCACAGCCAGTACATCTACCAGCTAAGTGTAGTGCATGGATAAGCTGGAAGAACATTTTGCTTTGAGCAGAATTATCATCAGCAGTCCAGTGTGGATTACGGCTATCACCAGCACAGTAATCTTTACATACACACATTGGGCAAGCATTACGGCAAGCATAACAGTGTTGGCAGCGTTCCATTTGGCCTTTCCAGAAGCTCATTTTATCTTCTAAAGATAGGCTTTCTAAGAAGGCAAGACCTTGTGCAGGGCGTGTATCAGCATCAATTGGGTTACCAACATTGCCGATTAAGTGGTCATAGTATTTAGCAACAGGCATTGAACACTGACGACATTTGTCTTGTGCAACGTCTTCCATTTTCACTTCAACTTCTTTACCATCATGTAAAGTAATTTTTAGTGTATTACCATGGCCTTTCATACCAGTAACAATAGGTTTAGCATTAATTTGCTTTGCTACTTGTTCAAGCACTCTGTCTTTATCAATTGTACCATTACATTGCATTGCAAGAATAGTTACATTGTCTTTATTGATTAGGTTTTCTTGTAATAAAGCAACAACAGCACGGCTATCACAACCTTTTACAACAATACCTACTTTTTGGCCTTTGTTTTTATGTAGTAAGCCTACTAATGATTGAACATTAGTTGGGCCCCAAATAAATTCATCAACCTCTTCTGGTGTTCTAGCAATAAATGGAGCAGCCATTAAGCCATCGTATCCATTTTTCCAGCCAATAACACCAGCATGACCATCAGCTAATAAAGCTTTAGCTTGGTCTTTTAGTTTAGCTAAATCTGGGTTTTCACCACAACCTAGTGGGCGAATTGGTGAATAAAGTTCAGCTGGCATTGTAATTTTGCCATTAGCATCACTAAATTTAGGAGCTGGCCCAAGTTCGTGAATTGTTTCAGTAAACTTAGTAACAACTTCTTTCCAACGTTGTGATTCAGAAGCAGAAACCCAAGTATAAACAAATCTACGTGGATCAATACCTAAAATACCAATAAATTCTTTTAGAGTTTCTAAACGTCTACGAGCATAGAAGTTACCACTTGTGTAGTGACAATCTTTA
>CAYJFV010000117.1:0-5753 GCA_964369275.1 uncultured Desulfovibrionaceae bacterium | reverse complement strand
TTTTTACAAAATCAGACATTATATTCTCCTAGCAATCAAAACCAAAGCGTTTTAGAGTCATATCTTGAGCAATAGTTGGAAGCTCACCGCCCATGATGTATTCAGGCAGATAAGTAGTATGAACAGCACTCATTGTAACAGCACTATGTGTGTTAATAACAATAGCGTTAGGGTGGTTCGGTAGGCGAGAGTAAATAGCCATATTATCATCTGGCATAATACGAAGCCCCGGCCATGAGCGTATAACTCTTTTTTTACCAAGTTCTGGCCATACACGCACTGCCCATGCACCTTCTTGCGAAACAGCACTTGGAATAACAGTAGCATCATGGCCTCTTGTTTCGTGCTTGAAGCCAATAATTACAGTTCCACCAAAAGTTTGAGTAGCTCCTAAAACTGGAATTGGCATTACAAAAGGCATACGTTCTGTTAGCAAAACTTGCCCTTTATCTGCAAAAATAGGTAAGGCACGCGGGGTAGCTAATTCATTTAGCGAGAATTGGGCAAAACGCTTATTCGCTAAACCAGCGGCTAAAACAATACGTTCCGCACTAAATTCGCCTTTAGAAGTGGTGATAGAGTATTCGTTTTTGCTTATGCACTTAGTATCATAAACAATAGTATCTTCATGGAAGGCCACGCCAAGGTTTAAAAGAGCTTTTCTGTAAGAACGCATAAGTAAAAGTGGTTCAACAAAGCCATCTTCTTCACACCATGCCGCACCAGTAACAGCATCACCAAATTTAATTTTGGGGAGTTTTTGTTCTAGTTCGCCACGGCTTAGCATTGAGCCAGGGTAACCACCTAAAGCTACTTTTAGCTCTTCAATATATGAACCGCGTTTGTTGTATTCTTCTTCACCTAAAACAGGTATAAGCCCGCCTGTAAAGTTTACAGGAACATGCACACCTGAAACTTCTTGTACGTCTTTTAGGACTTTAGGGAAAAGGTTTGCAGATATAAAGCCCCATTTCGCGTATTCTGGCTTGTGCAGAAATTTAGATTGGCACCATATAAGCCCTACATTAGTGCGTGAAGCTTTGTTTACTTCAGTAGGAGAATCAAAAATTGCTATTTTAAGCTTTTCGTCTTTTTTACATAGCCCATAGGCAATGGCAAGACTGCTTATTCCGCCGCCAACAAATATGATGTCATATTCATTATTTTTTTGCATATTATTCCTTTACCAATTTTTCTTTAATTAAATCTAAAATATTTTATATTACAATAAGTTTAGCTTTATATGCTATTCTACACTTACTGTATTACCTTTTGCTAAAGGTCTTGAGGCAAGCCCACCAAGTGAGGTACAACGTAATTCCATGCTCATTTTATCGCCTACATCTTTCATAGCAAGAATGGAGTCATGGAAACTTATAGGCGATTGCCAGCCTGCTAAGGCTAAATCTGCACAAACAAAAGCCTGTGAAGAAGCTGTTGCATTTCTAGCTATACAAGGTAATTCAACAAAACCCTGCACAGGGTCACAAACAAGCCCTAGTGAATTTTGTAAGAATAAAGTAGCAGCTGAAAGAACAGTGGCAAAGCCTGTTTGTTCTTTTGAAATAAGCTTACGTTCGTGAAGAGTTGCTTCTACAATCATTGCGGCAGCCATTGCACCCGCAGAGCCAATTTCTACCTGACAGCCCCCAACACCACCAGCAAAGGTGTATTCATGGGCAATTACAAAGCCTATAAGCCCTGCTGCCCAAAGTCCTTTTGCAATGCTATCATCGCTAAAGCCTAATTCTTTTAATCCAGCTATAGTAGCAGGTAGAATAGCACCTGAACCCGCAGTTGGTGCGGCAACAATAAGCCCACCAGAAGCATTCCATTCAGCCGCTGCCATAGCATAAACTGCAATTTGCCCGTGTATTCCACCAATAAGCATATTATCTTTTTGTTGGTTAATAGAATGTGCAAGTGGCTTTAGAAGTCGCATAGAATTTTTATCTGTCAAATTTAGTCCAAATTTAACGCAATTTTCCATTACTTCTATACAATCCGTAAAATAATTCTTTGCTTCCTCTTCTGAAATACCTAAAAGGGCTTTTTCATATTTTTGAGCAAGTTCACTTGCAGAAGAAATATTTTGAGGAGGGTATGCTACAATTTGCTGAAAAAAGTCCGCTTCAAGGGTAGCATCAGCTGAATATATTGGAAACATAAGAGGATTTATGCTTCTAACCCATTTTATTTCTTTATCAAGTATTAGTGTTTCTAATTCATTAGAAGAAAAAGGGCTTGAAGAATAAAAGGAGTATAAAAGAGTTTCATTGTGTAGAGATTCTTCTATAATGATATTTTTTTCACTAGCATTTTGCAGTAAATTTTGTTTTAAGCTTTGTGCGTATACGCTTTTGCTTTGCTCTAGGCAAATAAACAAGGCATATTTATTGCCTGTATAATGAACTTTGTGTCCATCTATTGAAATAAATGAGGCTATACCGCCACCAATAGAGCGATAACGAACAGTTATTTCGTTATTGGTGTTAGCTTTAGCATACACTTCAACTTCGTTAGGGTGGTCAGCCCCAGCAAGGCTTGGTGTTGTAAAAAGTAGATTAATATTACTTGCTTTAGCTTCGCTAAAAGCCAAATCATACTTTTTATCACGCATTGAAAAATTCATAAGACCAGCTGTAAAAGCTAAATCTGAGCGTTGTTGCTTATAGACGTTTGCGTATGCACCAGTTTTGTGGAAACGGCAGTCAACTTCATCTGGTTTTACACCAAGTAACTGTAGGGTCATATTGCCCATTCGCCAAGTTGCTGCGGTATGCCCGCTAGAGGGTCCACGCATTATCGGGCCTATAATATCATTGAAAATAGAAACTGGCACAAGAACCTCTTGAAATTTGATTTTATATTTAATTATACTCGTATATCTTTATAAAAATATAGACATACGAGTATAATTTTTTGTTTAATGTTATGCAGGCTTATACGCTACACATGCAACTTCTACACGCATATCTGACATAAGCATAGCTTGTACAGTATTTCTTGCAGGTGCATGCTCAGCGGTAAAGTATTGTGCATAGATTTTGTTGAAATCGCCAAAATCTCTTGGGTCATCAATCCATACATCTACTTTGATTACATCATTGAGGCTATAGCCAGCACTTTCTACAACGTTTTTAAGATTTTCCATAGTTTGGCGTGCTTGCACAGTCATAGAGCCTGAAACAATTTCATTACCATTATTAGGGTCACGTGGAACTTGTCCTGATACGTAAAGAAAGCCATTTGCTTCTACAGCTTTTGCAAAAGGAAGAGCTCCAGCTTGTGGTGTGCCATAACGTTTAATAGACATAATTTTACCTTTTATTATTTTTTCTTTAAGCCAAGTGATTCAATAGTTTTTTCCATATCTTTGTATTGAAGATCAATTGCATCTTGGAATTCTTGACCTTTAGTGCGATCAGCAATAAAGCCTAGGTTTTGAATAGCTTTGATAAATTCAGGGTCTTGAGTAATTTTATCAGTTACTTCAATTAATTTATCTTTTACTTCTTGTGGTGCACCAGCTGGAATAGCTATACCTGACCATGCAAAGTAGTTACCTTTGTAGCCTTGCTCGTTGAAAGTAGGTGTATTAGGGTATTTAGGGTCTTTAGCACCTAATGCAAGAAGTTTTAATTTGCCAGCGTTTACAAGTGGAATGTAGTTAGCTGAGAAAAGCATTGTAATATCAGTGTGTTCACCAACAATTGAAGTTGCAGCTTCAGCACCACTGTTATAGCTTACAGTTTTAGGAACTATATTTACATCGTTAAACCAACCGCGGAAAGCGAAAGTAAGCCATGATGTAGCAGAAGAGTCAGCAAAAATAGGAGTTAATTTATTAGCTTTTACATCTTCTTCAAATTCTTTTAATGTATTCCAAGGTGCATCAGCGTTAACAATAACACCTGGGTTAGTGATACCAAAGCGATATAGGAAATCAAAAGATTTTCTGTTTAAACCGCCTGTTGAAGTTGTAATAGGAATTACGATGTTTGGACCAGCTTGTGCTAAGAATAATGTGTAGCCATCTGGTTTAGCTTTAGATGCAAATAAAGTACCTGTTAAGCCGCCTGCACCTGTTTTGTTTACAACTAGAACTGGTTGTCCTAATTCTTTTTTTGCAAATTCTGCCCATACACGAGCACTTAAATCTGAGTCACCGCCAGCACCGTAAGGGCTGATAAGCGTAATTGGTTTTGTAGGATACTCAGCTTTTGCTTCAGCTGTTACACCAACGAACATACTAAGTGCAAGCATCATTGCCATTACTTTACTAAACTTTACCATAAGGCCTCCAAAAGTGTTTTTATAAGTTAGAAGTATGAACTTCTTATTACCAAATTACAAGAATTAATGTGGGTGTTTTTCTTCCCACGCTTTTACATCTTCTTCTTCGTGTTCAAGTTCAAGTTTTACCTTACGTGCTCTTACGCGATAAATACTAAACATACAAACAGCGGTAAGAAGTAGTAATATGACTGCTACTGGTTTTTCCAAGAAAATCATGTATGAACCATCTGATAAAGACATTGTTTGGTCGTATGCTTTTTCTAGAATTGGCCCTAGAATGAAACCAATAATTAATGCACCAGGGCTAAATTGGAATATACGCATCATGTAGCCTAGAATACCAAATACGATAAGACAGAAAATGTCGAAGAAACTTTGGTTGATTGTAAATGTACCTACAAAAGCAAATACAGTTACCGCTGAGAATATAACGTAACGAGGTAGTTCAAGAACACGTATCCAACCTCTGAAACCAATTTTTGCAACAACATATAATAGTATGTCGCAAAGAATTAATGAACCGAAAATACCGTATACTACGTGGGTATGTTCAAAGAAGATGTTTGGACCAGGGGTTAAACCTTGAATAAGGAATGCACCCATAAGTACCGCAGTAACGTCATCACCTGGAATACCAAGAGTAAGAAGCGGAATCATTGCTGAACCAGTAGTTGCGTTGTTTGCAGCTTCAGGGGCAAGAACACCTTCAATGTTACCTTTACCAAATAAATCAGGTTTTTTAGATTTACGTTGTGCTTCTGAATATGCCATAAATGCTGCTGGTGAAGCACCTAAACCTGGCATAGCACCAATAACAGAACCAATTAATGAAGAGCGAACTAATAAACCAATATTTGCTTTAAATTCTGCCCAAGTAAATCTTCCATTTTCAGATTTTAAATCATAATTTTGTTTAGCTATTTGTTTAGCTGATACACCAACTTGGTGAATAAATACAGGTAAACATAGAACACCAATAACCATTCGTATAAGAGCTATGCCTGATAATAAATAGTCTGAACCAAAAGTGAAGCGAACAGCACCTGTTGTACCTGATACGCCTACCATTGATAAAACAATACCAAAACCAGCACAGATTAAGCCTTTGATAATTGAGTTACCTGAAATACTACCAACCACAGTAAGAGAAAGTAGAATTAGGCAGAATTGCTCAACTGGTCCAATTTTAATAGCTACATAAGAAATTGGAGCGGCAATACATATTAGAAGAATATTTGCAAAAGTATCGCCAAAAACAGAACCCACTAATGAAGCATTTAATGCTTTACCTGCTTTACCTTGTTGGGTAAGTGGGTAGCCATCCATAGCGGTACAAATTGCTGGTGGTGCACCTGGGGTGTTTAGTAAAACAGCGGTAATAGAACCACCATAAATTGACGCTTTGTAAATACCAAGTAGCATTGGAATACCAACAATTGGTTCTACATAGAAAG
>CAYJFV010000116.1:0-5767 GCA_964369275.1 uncultured Desulfovibrionaceae bacterium | reverse complement strand
TACAAAAATTCTACAAAGAATCTTGCTTACTAAACCAAATGTATATCCGTGATGATAAAATGAGCATTGCTGACCTTCTTAAAGCTGAAGGTAAAGAATACGGTGCAACTCTTGGAATTGCGAAATTTGTTCGCATTCAATTAGGTGCATAATATATAGTTGAAATTCAACTATAAAAATGCTATTTATAAGGGGAAAGATATTTCCCCTTTTTATTTTAACTTATACAAGACAGGTTCTTATGAAAAATATTACTGCTCTTATTGCTACATATAATGGTGAAAACACATTGGATGATTGTTTAACCTCCTTACAATTTTGTGACGATATTTTAGTAATTGATTCCTTTAGCTCTGACGCTACAGAAGAAATTTGCAAAAAATATAATGCACGTTTTATTCAAAATCCTTTTGTTCGTTTGGAAGATCAGTTCCGTGTTGCACTTGAACAAATTGAAAGTGAATGGGTTATAATTCTTGATCAAGATGAAAGTGTTTCACCCGAATTACTGCATTCTATTTTACAATTTTTTCAAACTACTATTGATGGAACAGCTCAAAACACATCTTATGATGGTGCGTATGTTCCGCGTAGATCTTACTTTTTTAACAAGTTTATGAAACATTCTGATGCCTACCCTGATTTATTAATGCGTTTATTTAGAAAGAAAGACTTAATTATAAATTCTTCTGGTGTGCATTATGAATTATCTAGTAAAGGCAAAACTACAAAAATTTCTGGCGATATTATACACTACCCTTACACATCATTTCAGCATTATGTATCTAAACTAAGTTCGTATGCTGATTTTGGTGCTAAAGAAAAAACACAAAAAGGGCAAAAATTCTCGCTTTCAAAAGCTATTTTGCACTCACTTTGGGGTTTTATTAGAATATATTTCTACAAACTTGGTTTTTTAGATGGCAAAGCTGGCTTTATTATGGCTACACACCATGCATTTTATGTATATATGAAGTATATAAGAGTTGGTGAAAACCATTCTACCTTTAATAAACCTTAATTCTAAAATATGTTCTTGTATTCTTATGGAAAGTTAGTATGTCAGTTTCATTATTAATTCATAAAAAATATCAGCATATTATCCCTATTGGAGAAGCATGCTTTGTAACTACTTTGCTAAAGAATGCAGGTAAAAGGGAATACTCTTTTCCCTTTGATTGGCTAATGGGTGGAAACCTAAAAACTCGTTTAGATTTAATACTAGGTAATTTCGAGAATTTTTTTAATGAAGAAGACTTTGCCCTGCTAGACACAAATGTGGTTGATGATAAATGCGATATTTATATAAATAATAAAAATTCGCTAATTTTCAACCATGATTTTGCTAAAAATATACCTTTCCATGAAGCCTACATTGATGCAAAAGAAAAATACCAAAGAAGAATTACAAGACTTTATGATTATTTGATAAATAAAGAAAATGTATTGTTGCTCTACATGGATTCAGTAAATTCACACCAAACAATTAGCAATGATGAACTTACAGAATATTTGGTAAAACTTAATTTACAATTTAAAATGAAAGACGTACATTTACTTTATTATAAAAATGTTGCAAAGCCCGACATTACAAAAACTAAGCAAATTAACAAATATTTAAGTGTAGTTGAATATGTAGGCGTGCAAACTCAAAGTGAAGAACACAATAAATAGTTCTTGTTCTTTAGTATTTAGAGCAATAGAATTTTATATATTTTCTTTTTCAAGTTTAAGCAGTGTTTCTTTCATATCAAGCCCACCAGCATAGCCTACAAGTTTACCATTTGCACCAATAACTCTATGGCATGGAACAATAATTGAAATTGGGTTTTTATTATTCGCTAAACCCACTGCACGCGAGGCTTTTGGGTTACCTACTGCTATAGCAATTTCTTTATAAGAGCGTGTTTCACCATAAGGTATATCGCATAAAGCTTGCCAAACTTTATTTTGAAATTCAGTACCATCAAAAGAATATTTGATTGTGAAGGTTTTTCGTTTTCCTGCAAAATATTCATTTAATTCTTTCATTACTTTGTCGGTAAATTCAGTTTTTACTCCATAATCTGTAATTTCGGTATCTACTTTTTCTAAAGATAATAAAATATTGTCTTTATACTCTAAAATAAAGTTAGCTAATTCTGTTGAATAAATTGCAAATAAAGACATTATTGCACCTCCATTTTTTTTACATTTTTTGAAAATATTAAGCGTATATATAAAACAAAATTTTTGTATACATATAAAATAACATACATTATTTGCATTGTATATATTTTTTTTTGTTGCTAATTAAGAGTTTTTTTATTACAAATTTGTAACATAAAATTATCAACTTTAGCTAACTATCTAATTTTATGTTATTAAATTTGTATCGATAAGTAATAATAATAATATAAAAAATGTCTTGTAATATTTTATTATTTTTGCTATATTTTGCTTAGTGTTTTTTTTAATTAAATTTATTTTGAGGAATACATGACTAGTCGCGAAGAAGCAAATGCGAAGCATCTGCTACAAAAATTTTTAGATACTGCTATACCAGAGTATATTCGTGATACAGCTCAAATGCTGCTGAACGAATCTACTATGGCTAAAGTAAATATAGATACTATTGGTGAAAATATTAAGTTCGACTCTACAATAAGTGGTGAAGACTTTCAAACATACCAACCACATATATCGTTAAATCTTTCTGATAAACGTATAGAACATTCATGTAATTGCATGGAATCTTTTTCTGACCCTTGCAAGCATGTTGCTGCATTGGCTTTTAACCTTGTTAAATCTTTAAAAAGTACAGAAGATAATGTTGCACCACCTCCTGCGAAAGCTCCTTCTCAGTGGCGACAAAACTTCCGTTCCTTCTATAGTGGCACGCATGACCCTGAAACTTCAAAACATTACTTTCTTTTCCAATTCTTTCCAGAAGTTGGAAGACTTTCTGTTGCATTTTTTAGGGCAAGACAAAATAAAACTGGTATTTCTACTGTTCGACAAGAAATAACAGCAGGGCAAATTTTAGCTAACCCTGAATGGTGTGAACAATCGCCAGAATTGCCACATATTATTGAGCTTATTACACATCACCTTGGTTACCATGGGCATAAAATTGAAATTCCAGATGGCATGCTATCTTGGTTTTTATGGGCTATTCGCAATGAATACTATTTATTTTTCCAAGACACTGAAAGACCTTTTAGAATTGAAAGCAAAACAATGAGCCTAAAACTTCGTCCTTCAATTGAAGAAGAAGGGCTAAGCTTTGATGTATACTTACAACGTGACGATAAAGAACCTTTTTCAATTATTGATCGAGTTGAAGACTATTATAATGAAGATGTACAAAAGCAAGTTGTGTCTTTCCATGGACAAACGCCGCTTTGGATGTGCTGGTTCCAAACTTTATATCCTGTGCAAACCTGCTTAAGCCACGATATTATTCATAGCTTAGTACAAAATCCGCCATTAATCCCCTCAGCTGATATTCCTGAATTTTTGGATAGAGTTTGGACAAGGCTTCCTGCTTCTGAATTGTACGAGCAAGAAGAATTTTTGCGTATGATGGAACCTATTTTCCAACCAGCAAGCTATAACCCAAAACTTTATCTTGATGAAGAGGGTTCACTTCTTACTCTTGAAGTACAAAATATTTATGAAACAGTTCATGGCGAATTTGTTATGACTGGCCCTAACCCTGACTTTCAAACTGGTTCTTATGTGTATGATGGTAAAACCTACCTTGTAAGACGTAACCAAATTGAAGAAGCAAAACTTCTGCAAGATTTATTTGATGTTAGATTTCAACCACGTAGTAATAAATTATGGTTCATGGAACCAGAAGAAGCCATTGCCTTTCTTCTTGATTACTACCCTACTTTTGTTGAAAACTGGAGCGTGTATGGTGAAGCTACACTCTCACGCTACAATAAAGTTCATAAATCTTCAAATGTTATTACAGCAACTGTTGAAAGTAATGAGCAAGAAAAATGGTTTAACCTTAATATTGAAATTGAATATGAAGGGCAAAGCCTACCACTTGAAAGAATTTGGCGTGCTTGGCTTAAAGGCAAGCGTTATGTTCAGCTAAAAGATGGCTCTTATGCTTCTTTACCTGAATCATGGCTTGAAAAGCTTGCTCATAAGCTGAAAGTATTAGGGCTTGACCCAACTAAAGCACCTAAAACTCAGTTTAAGCAATTTGAAGCACCTGCACTTGAAGCTTTACTTGAAGATGTGCCTAATACGCATGTTGATAGCTTCTGGTCTAAACTACGTCAAAGCATTCAAAGCTTTACCGAAGTTGAAGCAATTGAAGCACCTGATGGATTAGACGCTACCTTACGTCCATATCAATTACAAGGTGTATCATACATGAACTTCTTAAGAAGTTATGGCTTTGGTGGTATATTAGCCGATGAAATGGGGCTAGGTAAAACAGTGCAAACACTTGCATTTATTCAGCACATGAAAAATAGCGGTGCAACTGGCCCTAACCTTATTGTTGTTCCTACCTCTGTATTACCTAACTGGGATCGTGAGGCCTCTAAATTCGTTCCTAACCTTGTGCGTGTTATCGTATACGGCACAAGACGTGAAAATATTTTCAAGAAAATTGCTGGGGCAGACTTAGTAATTACAACTTATGCCCTGCTAAGACGTGATATGGAAGAGCTTGAAAAACACGAATTTAACTCAATTATTCTTGATGAAGCTCAGAATATTAAAAACCCTAATACAATTACAGCACGTTCAGTAAGGCAGATAAATGCAAAAATGCGTTTATGCTTATCTGGTACACCTATTGAAAATAACTTATTTGAATTATGGTCTTTATTTGAATTTTTAATGCCTGGTTTCTTAGGTTCACAGCACGCCTTCCATCGCGGTGTTGTAAAACCAATTAAAGACGGCGACACCGAAACACTAAACTACTTACGTACACGCGTAAAACCTTTCATTCTTCGCCGTACAAAAGCAGAAGTTGTGCAAGACTTACCACCTAAAATTGAAACCGTTACCTATTGTGCATTATCTGATGAACAAGCCGAACTATACTCCGCACTTGCTAAAAAATTACGTGACCAAGTTCTTGCTGATGTTGATGAAAAAGGTATGGCAAAAAGTCAAATGTCTATTCTTGACGCCCTACTCAAACTACGTCAAATTTGCTGTCACCCACGATTGTTAAAGCTAGATATGCCAGGATTTACCAACAATTTATCCTCCGGTAAGTTTGAAGCCTTTAAAGATATGGTGCTTGATTTGGTTGAAGGTAACCATAAAGTGCTTATATTCTCGCAATTCGTTCAAATGCTTCACATTATCCGCTCATGGTTGCAAATGACTGATATTCCTTTCTGCTATCTTGATGGTTCAAGTAAAGATAGACTAGAACAGGTGGATAAGTTCAACGCTAGCCCTGAAATTCCAATCTTCCTAATTTCACTAAAAGCCGGTGGTACAGGACTAAACCTAACTTCAGCTGACTACGTTATTCACTACGACCCATGGTGGAACCCTGCTGTTGAAAGCCAAGCAACTGACCGTGCCCACCGTATAGGACAAAAGAAACAAGTATTCTCGTATAAACTAATATGCGAAAATACAGTTGAAGAAAAAATTCTACGCCTACAAGATGTAAAACGTGGCTTCGCTGACGCCGTTATCCCTGACCAAGATTCTTGGAAATCACTCACCCGTGATGACTTAGAAATGCTTTTTGAAGTCTAGTCTATAACATATCATGTTATTTCAATATGATATC
>CAYJFV010000115.1:0-5775 GCA_964369275.1 uncultured Desulfovibrionaceae bacterium | reverse complement strand
CGTCTTTTGCACAATTTTCTAATTCACCAACATGGTCAACTACAACTTTAACAATATCATTATGTTTAATTACTCCCGCATTATGAGGTGTGCCTGTTAAAATTACATCACCAGGATGGAAAGTCATAATATATGAAAGCTTTGAAATAATTTCATGTATAGAAAAAATCATATCTGATATAGGGCTTGATTGACGTAATTCACCATTCACATAAGAATATATCATTGCATTTTCAGGTATTGGATCTGTTTCGATACATGGTCCGATAGGGCAAAATGTATCATAGCCCTTGCAATGCCCCATAAGCCTATCTGACTTTTGTAAATCACGTGCCGTGATATCATTTGCACAGGTATAACCTAAAATATGCCTTGCCGCTTCTTCTGTACTAATTTTTGAAAAACCTGTACCTACTACAAGTGCAAGTTCTGCCTCATAGTGTATTTCCCCAATATCTTTTGGCAAAACAATTGTTTCTTTATCAGCAATAATGCTTGAAGGTGGTTTTAAAAAGAAAGCTGGTTCTTTTGGTAATTCCATTCCAACTTCTATAGCATGTTGCTTATAATTCAAACCAACACATACAACTTTAGAAGGCATTACTAAAGAAACCTTTTCCACATCTTTTATTGGAATGGCTTTAGCATAACCAAGGCTAGCATCAAGGCAAAGAACACTATCGCCAAGGTGCTGTGCATAAAATATATCGTTATTAAATTTAACACGAATAAGTTTCATTCATTTACCTTATCAGTTATATTACGATACTTCTTTTGTATAAAGAGTATAACCTTGCCACAAATACCATTAAGTCGTAATCGTTCCTTTTCCAAATATGCCCTGTACTATCGGTAGATAAGATTAAAAGCCCTTTCTTTCTTTCATAAGTAAATGAAATAGCAACCAAACTTTTAACACCAATAGTATTGAAAAACTTTTCTTCCAAAGATTCACTTTCTTCATTAATATCAGGGTAAACCTGTACAACAGCAGAAGATTCAAACAATGGTTTCAAAGCAAGTTCTTTTGTTTCTACAAAATAAGTATGCAAACCACCAAATAAGGATTTTAAATCTTTAGCATGGTATTCGGCAATTGAATTAATAGCGTGTGTAGCATTATCATATTCAATAATTGCACCACGATCAATGGAATATTTGATACAAAGTTTTCTTAAAATTTCTTCAAATTTCAGGGTTGTATTTGCACTTGAATACATTAAAGATACGAATGATGACTGCAAGTTGCCAACATCTAAGAACTGATTTTTTGAAATTTCTTCAAGATCAACTGCTTTTTGTTTTGCAATTGCATTTTTCGCTTGCAGTGCAATTTTTCTATGCTCTTTATTATAGAACGCATAAGCACCCTTACCCTGCTGTTTTACATAATACATTGCAAGGTCAGCTTTTTCGTATAAACCTTCGTATGTAGTGCCATCTTTAGGGCATACACTCATACCAATTGATGCTGTTAATACAATGTTTTTATTCCCAATATGCGTATTTTTTAGTGCTTCATTTATTAGTTCTGCCTTGCTTGGCAAGAAAGCTTCTGTTTTAACTGCTTGCATAAATACAAGGAATTGGTTGCCATCTACACGAGCAACTAAGTCACTTGCACGGAAGCAGCTTTTAATTTTTTGAGCAACCTCTTTTAATATAACGTCGCCGTATTCTTCACCAAAGTACATATTTACTTCTTTGAAGTTATCTACATCGACAATAAACATTGAAGATTTTTCAGAATCAGCTGTGTATGAAAGGTAGTTTTTTACACGCCCCTCAACTTCATTCTTTGTATATAGCTTTGTTAATGGATCTGTTTCAGCACGCGACATAAGCTCACGAACTAGCTTATCTTTTAAGCCCATTGAACGAACATAAACTACTGCCAAACCAACAATAAATACACCTACAAGCATAAGCCCTATAAATGTAATAACATAGAAGTTTTGGCTAACGCGTAAAAGGTCGGCAGAAACTGCTTCCATTGGAAGAAAAGAAACTAATGTCCATGAATTGAAGCCAACAGGTGTAAAATAACCTAAACGCGTATTATTTTTTTGGTTAATTTCAAGAAAACCACTTTGCCCTGAAAGGAATTTATTCTCAAACTCCGCATAAGAAGTAACAAATTCACGCCCCGCAGGGTGAAATTCCATACCTTGTAGCACCCTTGGAAGAGCTTCATGTGGTTGTAATACATACGCATTATCGTTCAACGCTATAGTATTTCCAGACATATCTAATATATAGGTGTAATCATAATCACCCTCAGACATGCTTAAAAGAGTAGTTAAATAATTTACAGTAACTTCATCAGCTAAATAACCTAATGTAACCTCACCACGTCTTATAGGTGTAATTATAAAGAAGCTATCGCCAATAGTTGTGTAGAACATCTGTGAAAAGACTGTATGCCCTTCTTTTGCACGCTGAAAATAATTTTCTGTTGAAATATCTACACTACCATAGGAAGGTGCAACGCCCATGCCTTCAGTATCTATAATAAAATATTGCTCATCAACGGTATTTAAGTCATAAATTCTAGCCACTTCATTTATACTTAAAGTTTGTGTTGGCATAAGTGATAGTATGCCTGCAAACAGTTCTACACGCTGAATTTTTGCTTGAATTTGTTCAACAATAAATATTTTTTGTTGGTTAGTTTGTTTTTCTAAAGAAACATAACTTGCGTTTAGCAAGTCGTTTTCGAGGTTCTTACTGTACATGAAAGTTGCCGTAACAAGACAAGCCACTAAAAGAAGATAGCCTACTATAATTAATCGACGTTTAGAAAATAATTCGCCTGACTTTAAGTTTGCACTTGCAGTTGAGCCAACGTGGGTTTTGCTTGGGTAACCCTTAGCTGAACTATTTTTTGCATTACTCATGTTATGTCCTTTATACTTTTAGTTTTCTAATGAAAATTTATCCGTAATTTCAGCAATTTTTGTCGGATAATTACCATCAAAACACGCATAGCAGTAATTATTTGGCTCAGCAACACATTTTCTTAGCCCATCCATTGTTAAATAATGCAAGGAATCTAAACCAAGAGCAAGAGCTAAGTGTTCTAAGCTATGTTTATTTGCAACTAACTCATGTGGTGATGGAAAGTCTGTACCATAGAAACAAGGGTGCTTAATCGGTGGGCAGCTTACACGAAAATGCACTTCTTTTGCACCAAGTTCACGTAATTTTGCACAACGAGTTTGCACAGTTGTTCCACGTACAATACTATCATCTACAACAATAAGTCTTTTATTTTTAATTGCAGATTTTACAGGGTTGATTTTTACCCTTACGCTAAATTCACGCATAGACTGTGAGGGCTGAATAAAAGTTCTACCAACATAGTGGTTACGAATTAAAGCATGCTCGTAAGGAACACCAGATTCTTGCGATACACCAACAGCAGAATAAATACCAGAATCAGGGAAAGGCACAACGGAATCTGCTTCAACTGGCATTTCACGCACAAGTTGAGCTCCCATTTTTTTACGACATTGGAACACGTCTTCATCAAATATAATTGAGTCAGGTCTTGCAAAGTAAATAAGCTCAAAAATACATTGACGAATTGGAAGTTTTTTCTCTAATTCATAGGTTTTAAATTCTGTTGCGTAAGGTTCTACAACAATCATTTCGCCTGGTTTTACACTACGAATAAAATCTGCTTCTAATAAGTCAAAAGCACAAGATTCAGAAGCGAAAATGAAAGATTTTTCATTTCCTGGTATTCTTCCTATTACTAATGGGTGAAAACCATGCGGGTCACGCACGGCTATCATTTTTCCTTTATGTAAAATAAGCAAAGAATACGCACCTTCTACTCTTGTAGTAGCTTCTAGCACTGCGTTTTCTATAGTAGTATTTGCAAGTGAACGAGCTATTAGATGCACAAAAACTTCACTATCAGAGGTAGTTTGAAAAATAGCCCCTAAAGCTTCAAGTTCTTTTCTTAGTTCAACTGCATTTGTAAGGTTACCATTATGTGCTAAAGCTAAGATATCACCATGCATACGCACAACTAAAGGTTGAGCGTTTCTAGGTTCTGGCTTACCTGTTGTAGAATAACGGTTATGACCAATTGCCATTTCACCAGGTAGTTCATTTGCTAGAATAGATTCTGTAAAAATTTCAGGCACTAGCCCCATACCAACGTGCGAGCGTATAGTTTTACCGTCAAAACATGCAATACCAGCACTTTCTTGCCCACGGTGTTGAAGAGCATATAGCCCAAAGTAGGCTAATCTTGTTGCTTCTTTATGCCCTGTAATTCCAAAAATTCCGCACATATTTTATTCCTCAATCTCGTAAGAGCGTACAAAGTTTATAGCACCTTCCTCATCTGCCACTTCACCTGCAATTTGAGCTTTCAATAAAGCTTCACGAATTAAACCAACACTTCTTCCTTGTGGTAAACCAGTTACATGCATAATTTGATTACCGCTTAAAAGTGGTTTCAGCATTTGTTCAGGAATATCTGCTCTATCTAAATATTTTAGGTTATGGTTAAAGTTTGTGTATGAAGAATCTGTCGCTTTAATATGAGCCCTTGTCATTTCAATAAGTCTTTGAGTTTCAGGCAAAGCTTCAAATCTGCGGATACCGCGGTCAGTCAGCATTGATTGGAAGCGGATATGGTCGCGAATAAGGTTACAAACCAAATCAATTTCATCACTATCCATGTGTAGTCTACGTAAAATAGAACGTGCTTTTTGAGCCCCTACACGGTGGTATTGATAGAAAGTCCAACGATTGTTATAATTATCGGCAGTATATAATTTACCTACTGCGTGAAAAAGTAAAGCAACTGCACCAATCCAGTCATAATGTAAACATTCTTCGGGGTAGTAACGCATGCAATCAATTGTGTAATCAAAAACGGAAATTTCTGAATGATCATTCTTGTTTTTATTCTGTTTAACTGCCTGCAAAGCTGCAACTTCAGGTAAAATAGAATGTAACATAAAGCTCTCGTTCAATAATTGCACAAAACGCCACAAGTTTTCAGCTGAAACAAGACGCATTTCTTCCATAAAAATTTTAGTTGGTACATACTCCACAATGTCGTGTGACGCACGTAAAATTGATAGCCAAGTAGCAGTTTCAATAGGCAAGCTATAGTTAGCAGACATACGTAAAGCTGTAATTGCAAGCCTATGATTTCTTTGTAGAGTTTTAAAAGGAACACCTTTTAATTTTATTTGACCAGTAGTATGTGCTTCAAAAGAATGTTCAGGGTCATCGTTTAAAAACGTACCCTTAATTACATTATACACATTCTCATCTATTCTTTGCAAAACATTCATCATGTGTGGTGAAAGCCTTACAAAGCCAAAATCTGGGTGAGCACATTCATTTAATTCAATAGCATAAAAGCGAATTTCTGTACCTTCGTTGCTTTTATAATACGCCACTAATTTTTCTTCATCTTTTTTTTCTATTTCAGGAAATAGTTTTGATAATATTTCAAAGTCAGCCTCAGAAGCAATATCTATTGCTCTTTCATTTGTCATTGCAAATATTTCTTCTTGAAGTCGACCATTAATTACATACGCATCATACCCATTTCTAAGAATGGTTTTGCATATTGAAACAGCTTCTTTACTAAGCATAAATTACCCTTTTGTAAATCTCATTTTATTTTTTTACTATGGCTCATTTTCCCCATAAAGTCAATAAAAAGCCTTTGCAATTTATATAGTATTACACCTCATTACAATTTATAATACTACAGTATTCTTTCTCGAGGAAAAAAGAAAT
>CAYJFV010000114.1:0-5784 GCA_964369275.1 uncultured Desulfovibrionaceae bacterium | reverse complement strand
CCCCGTATACTCCCTTAGCAGGGGAGCTCCTTCGGCCACTCGGACACCTCTCCACATTCCACAAGGAAGTTTTATATGCAGTTTTACTTCCTTTGTCAAGTAATATTTCTTCTTTTTAAAAAATTAAGAACTACTTTATAATTTTTATACGCCCTTCGCCTGAAAGATTTTCATAATTTGAACTTACATTACCATTAAGATTTTCTGATAAATACTTTATAAGCAAATCATGGTCAGTAAAATAACTATTCGCATCAAGTTTAGCATTCTTAAACATTGTCATGCCATCACCTAAGTCACGGATAATGAAATTAGAGCTTGCAACAACATATTCTTTAGCTAGTTCAAGCGGTTCATCACCCACCATTATGTTTTGAACCCTATACTTGCCTTGCACTTCCACAAAATTTCCACGTTCATCAATTATAACTGAACTTGGTTCACGAATATTAACCTCATAGCTTAAACCAGAAACCTGAAAAAATGCACCATCTGCTTTAGCATACTCCCTAACACCCATTTCTAAGGCGTCTTTTATCATTTGACCAGTAACTTTTGCAGTATTTACATCATTATTAAATGGCATTAAATCAACAATACCACGATAGCTAATTGGCCCTTTATTAATATTTGAACGGATACTACCAGCATTTACAAGCCCAATATCTGCATTGCAAACTATACGGTACGCATCTGCAACAAAATTACCACCATTGGTTTCTTGTGTTCTTGCAATTTCATCACTGCCTTCAAGAACAACTAATGGGTAATTTGTGTACGCTACAAGTTTAAATAAAAGTGGCTCAAGCTGCTCATTGACAATATCTATTGCAGTTTGTAATTGCGGGTCCTTTACTGTGTATTCAGAGCCAATAATCCTAGAAGATATTTCACCGCTATTCATGTTTATTGTAATAACGCCAAAATGTTCAAGCTTTGTACCTGCCTGAGCAAGCACAACTTTTTCACCAAACTTATTTTTTATAATTTTTTCTTCAACAACCGCATGGTTTTCTGCATCTAAAAATACATCAATGCCAATTGTGTTTTCTATAACATCAATTGAGCGGTATGGCTTATCTGTATCATCTGAACCTAAATGACCAAGAACAACAACAAAGTCAGCACCTTCAGAGCGAGCTTTGTCTACATTTTCTTGAACAGTATTATAAAATCTTTCTGTAAAATCAGGGTCATCTGTGCTGCCATAAAAAGAGTAAATAAATTCACCTTTATCATTTTGGAAATAAGTTGGCGTTGATTTTGAAATGAAATTTGGGTTAGATATTCCTAAAAACGCTATTTTACCCACATCAAAAGATTTAATGGCATAAGGTGCAAAAACTGGTTTATTAGTGTTTAGGTCTATAAAATTAGAAGATAAAGTTTGTGCTTCAAGGGTACGAGTTAATTCTAGCAAGCGGATAACACTAAAATCGAAATCGTGGTTGCCAGGCGTAAAAAAGTCGTAACCAACTGCATTCATAATAGAAATTGCAGCACTACCTTCGGTTAAAGTACCAATAGAGTTGCCTTGTATTGTATCCCCAATATCAACAGCAACAACATTTTCAGAGCCAAATTGCTCTTCAGCTTCTATTTTATACGCGGAAAAACCAGCATACCCTATGTTTTTGTCAATAGCACTATGAATATCATTAGTATGTAAGATAACAATTGTATTATTAGTAGTAGTTATAAAATAAGCCGCTAATACAGCAATTATTAACGCAAGAAAAATGATTATTTTTTTCTTCATACTTTTCCCTTTGCAAAATCTACGAAGTTCAATTTCTAAAATTAGAAAAATTAAAAAGGTATAACTTATTAACTAGAGTGGAGAACATTTAAGCATTTTAATGCCTTCAGCAAATAATATATTTGCTTTATCAGCACTAACAATTTCACGCACAATACCAATGCCAAAAGTAGGGTGATCTATAAGTTCATTGAGAGCAACTTCAACACTTACATTATAGGCTTTTGGAGTATGTATAGAATTTGAAATACATCTTTTCCATAAGTTTTCCAAGTCTTCTTGCTTCGTTGGTAATTTGCTTGGTGTTGTGCTTTTAGAACTACTTGGTGCTGTTGTTGTTTTTTGAGTATTGTTTACCTTTGCGGCCTGCACCATAGTTGCCTCACGCGATTGGTTAGTTTTTACTCTAATTGGGCTAGCTTCTTTTTTTACTTTAGGTTTTTCTATTGGGTGATACTTATGAACGCTCCCACATGCACAACATTCTACCTTCATAGGAAGATTATCAACTACAACTATAACTATATGACTTGTAATATCCTTGCAACGTGTACAACGTGACTGTATTCTGCTACCTGCGCTAAATGACATGAGTTCTCCAAACTAATTATGATTTTCTAAATTTTGTTTTATATTTTCAACAAGATTTTCAATATATTTATCTCGTTTACTATCGGGTATATCAAGGCATATTGCATCAAGACTTGGCAATTCAGAGGGTGGACAAGCATCTGCAATAGCAATATAAGAAGGAATATCTAGTTCAATTAAGTTAGTGTTATTATTGAGTGAAGTTAAGTAATCGTACTGCACATCTTGTGAAGAAAAATATTCTTGATTTGTGTATATTGGATAAAAATTGTAATTAGCATCAAGTGTATTTTCTGCTTCAAAAAGGAAAGTTAAAACAGGTTCAATAAAGAAGTAATTTTTTATTTGTGGAATATCAATGTATCTTTGTTCGTTATTAAAAAGGGTAGTTGCAGTATATATGGTATCTATAATAGAAGTAACTTGCTTTGAGTAGCTTGCTAAACAAAATGATTCGCTTGAATTTGTGTTTGCAAGTGATGATTCTGCGGACTGTTCATAAGAGCTGCTTGCTAAAGTTTGTAAGCAATATGAATTGTACTGTTCAGAGTTCAGCTTATAATTATTTAAAAGTAAGGAAGAAAGAGCCGTTTCAGTAAAAGATATAATAGAAATATTTTCCTTATTAATAAGGAAGTTATCGTTATTTGCTATGTAATTAAGAACGCCTTCTATTTGCAAGGCTCTTGAATAGAACTGTATAGCGGACATAGTATGCTGCATTTGAAACTTGCTATCAAAGGTATGTGTAACTGTAACAACTAGAAAACCTTGTTCAGCTAGCTTGTAGGAAAGTTTAGCAAAATCAATACTTTCTGCAAAAGGTGGTACGCTAATAAGAATAAAATTAAGTTTTTCTTCAATTGGCAAAGCTTTATTTGCAACATAGAATAGCTTATCATCGCGTTGAATACTTCTAAGTGCCGGTTGCTTTAGTGTAGGATACCATAAATCCACTTCAACATAGGCTGTGCTATTGTTGAGTTTAATTATTTCAGATTGATAAGCAACATTTGCACTTTCCTCCCAGAACCAAGCAAAAGCAGGCTTTAGGTTTAAAAAGAGCGAACAAGCAAAGAATATAAGGCTTAAAAAATATTTCATGGTATGGAACAAAAACATTATTTTGTAAGAAGTTTTTTTGCTTCTTCCCAAAGTTCGTCTTTTTCTTCTAGTGAAAGTTCTTCAAAAGTTAAATTACGTTTGCTCGCTAGTGCTTCCATTCTTTCAAACCTTTCTAGGAAGCGATTTGCTGCTTTATCTGTTGCAATTGCAGCTTTAATTTCTTTACGACGTCCAAGTTCAATAAGTGAAAAAATCATATCACCTAATTCATGCTCTATAGCCTCGGAATTACCAGATTGTATAGCATCATAAAGTTCTAGCCATTCAGCTTCAACTTGTTGCTCTACATCTTCATCGCTTTCCCAAGTAAAGCCAGCTAAAGCAGCTTTGGCATGTATTCTATAAGATTTTGTTAAAGGTGGCATATCTCGCACAAGAGAGCCAAAAACACCTTTTTGTTCTTCTTTTGCAGCAGCTTTTTCTTGTTTTTTAATTGCTGTCCAAGACTCTATCAGTTCATCTTTTGTTTCAAATTTAGCATCGGCAAACACGTGTGGGTGCCTACGAATCATTTTTTCAGCACCTGCATTAAGTGCATCTGCAAGGTCGAATTTGTTATTTTCAGCATAGCGATGTGCAATAAAGGAAAGAATGAAAAGCACATCTCCCATTTCGTCAAGCACGTGGCCTGGTTTATTACTGCGAATAGCATCAACTAGTTCATAACATTCTTCAATTAAATATTCAGTTTGCGTTTCAGGTGTTTGAGATTTATCCCAAGGGCAACCTTTTTCTTTATCTAACAATGCAATAATAACTTCGTTAAGTTTAGCAAAAGCATTGCTTGTTTTTTCTTGATTATTCATTTAGTTGTGCCTTTTGTGCGTGAGAAGTGAGAAGATGAGGTGGAAAAGCTATACAGAAAAACCGCTTTCTTTCATGAACCATTGCATAGTGTCTAAGAAAGTAGGAATAAGCATAGAATCTTGGTAAGTAGTTGTATCTGCAAAAATGAAAGAAGCAATATAAACTACAATCATGCACAGAAAAGTGCCTTTTACAGCTCCAATAAAAGTACCTAAAATTCCATTCAGTTTACCTAAAAGCGGGTGAGAGAATAAAGGTGCAAGCAAGTGCATTACAAGAATTACCATTAGGTAAGCCATAAGCAGAATTAGAAGAAAGGAAGCCATTGGTGCTAAACCAGCAGGCATGTATGAAGATAAAATGGGTGATAATGTACCAGAAAATGTACGTGCTAAGAAAAGCCCAAGTACTAAGCTGAAAAGGCCTGAAAGCTCAGACACAGCACCTTTAATAGAACCTTTCACTGTAAATAATATAAGTATAATGAGTATTGCGATATCAATATAATTCATAGCACCTTCCTAACAGAGGAGGTATATTCTATTTTTCTATAAAAAGCAATTCATTTTATATGGCAAAATGAAATTTACTGTATCAAAAAGTAGTTTTAAACCTTAGGGTTTGATTTAACAAAATTAATTGCATCATTTAGCACATTAGCAATGTCTTCATTTTTTATACTATCACCAATTACAATAGTGCCTTTATGCACATATTTAGCTGGTAGAGCTGTGCATGCAATTGCCAAAACATCAAGCAAATCTTTTTCGGTAAAATCCTCAATACGAGAATCATTATCTTTTATTAGTTGTGTTAGTTCCTTTTTAAGGCGTTTCTCAGTTCTATTATAGATTGATGTAAATTTAACAGCTTGTTGAGTACCATTAGACATATAAATCACCTCAAAATTTCTTTATAAAAATATACTACATTTATACATATTTGTAAAGACTTGCAAATAAGTTCTTATAAATATTATAGATATAAAAAAAGCGTAAAGAGTAAACTTTACGCTTATATAATTTATGAAAAGAATAGCCTATTCAAATTTAGAACCGCGTTCTTTCCAGATTTTATCCATTTCAGCTATAAGTTCATTTGTAATATCGGCATTAGTACCTACAAATGCGGCTACTCCACCATCAATAATTAAATCAAATTTATTAGCACTAGCGTAGTTAGAACACGCTTGTTGTAAAATTTCGCGTATTGCACGTTCCATTGATTGTTGAGTAGGTGTAAGTTTTTGAGATAGAACAGTACGTTTTTCTTCAAAAGTTCTGCTTTGAATTTCTAATTCCTGAGCTTTTTCACGGCGTGCTGTTTCTGATAAAGCAGCAGCTTGCTTTTGGAAGTCAGCTATATTTTTTTGAAGGGTTGCAAATTCAGCATCTAATGCTTGTGTTTCAGCACCAAAGCGTGCTTGTAAATCAGCGTCAGCACTTTTAGCCACAGCAGAGTTTTGCATAATTTGAGCAAAATGAAATACTCCAATTGTAGTT
>CAYJFV010000113.1:0-5868 GCA_964369275.1 uncultured Desulfovibrionaceae bacterium | reverse complement strand
TGTTGACGTGGGTTCTTAGGGACTGTCCGTCCCTAAGCCCTCGGAGAGAAAAAAATAAAACTTGTTATAATACTGCAAATTGGAATAAAACGATATTATAATCAGCTTCTTGTTATTAAGCTTGATTTTTTGTACAATTTGACACATACTGTCTTTGGTATTCTAAAATAAATATATAACGGTAGATTATTATGAATTTAGAACTGATTAAAAATGTAGAAACCCCTGTTTTTATTACTGACATAGAAAAATTAAAAGCAAACCTTGCTATTTTAGACGAGGTACAAAACAAAACAGGAGCAAAAATTCTTTTAGCTCTTAAATGCTTTTCACAATATTCAACTTTTGATGTAATTTCGCGTGCATACAATGGTCCGCTATATGGTTGTTGTGCTTCTTCACCTTATGAAGCACGTCTAGCAAGAGAAGATTTCAAAGGTGAAGTGCATGCATTTGCTGCTGCTTACTCAAGTAACGATTTGCAGGAACTGCTCACCCTTTGCGACCACATTCTTTTCAATTCCTTTGCACAATTAGAATTATATTTACCTGCAATTCTTGAATATAATGAAAAAAATGGAACAAATATTGAAATAGGCTTAAGAATTAACCCTGAACATTCGGAAGGGGCAAATGCTCTTTACGATCCCTGTGCAGATTTCTCACGCCTTGGCATACGTTTAGCTGAATTTGAAAAGCATGCTACACCTGAATTATTAAAGCACATTTCTGGCTTGCACTTCCATACTTTATGCGAACAAAATTCTGATGCTCTTGAGCGTACGTATGATGTTGTAGAAAGAAACTTTGGGCAATACATACAAGGTATGAAGTGGCTTAATTTTGGTGGTGGACATCACATTACACGCTCTGACTACGACATAGATTTGCTATATTCTTGCATTAACCGAGCAAAAGAAAAATTCAATGTTCAAGTATACTTAGAACCAGGTGAAGCCATTGCTTTAAACGCTGGCTACCTTGTTGCTACTGTACTTGACATTGTTCAAGCAGATATTCCAACAGCAATTTTAGATTGCTCTGCTTCATGTCACATGCCCGATGTGATTGAAATGCCTTACACTCCTCAAGTAATAAATGCTTCTATTCATCACGATTTACAGCCTATTACTGAGTCTACCTTTAGGCTAGCAGGCAAGTCATGCTTAGCGGGCGATCAAATTGGAATTTATGATTTCGAACAACCTCTTACAGTAGGCGACAAGCTAGTTTTTAAAGATATGGCTATTTATTCAATGGTAAAAACAAATACTTTCAATGGCATAGCTTTACCAAACATTGCTCGCTTAATCGACAATGAAATTATTGTTGATAAAAAATTTACTTATGAAGATTTTAAGTCAAGAATTTAGCACTTAGTTTCTAGCATTGAAATACAGGCTAGAATTATATAATTGTTGACAAATCATAAGTATTTATTCATAGTAAACAAATAAATACAAAGAACGGAAATTATAATAATGGCGAAAATAATTGATAGATTGTTGGGTGCTTTTTCAAGCGATTTAGCTATTGACTTAGGCACTGCAAACACTTGCATATATGTAAAAGGTAAAGGTATTGTTCTAAGAGAACCATCAGTTGTAGCAGTAAAAACTGACCATAGAGGAGCTAAACACGTTCTTGCAGTTGGTGCAGAAGCGAAAAGAATGCTTGGTAAAGTTCCAGGTAACATTAAAGCTATTCGTCCAATGAAAGATGGTGTTATTGCCGACTTTGAAGTAACTGAAGCTATGCTTCGCTACTTTATTGCTAAGGTGCATAATTCACGCCGTTTAGTGCGTCCTCGCATTATGATTTGCGTTCCTACTGGAATTACTCAAGTTGAAAAGCGTGCTGTAAAAGAATCTGCTGAAAGTGCTGGTGCTCGTAAAGTTTATTTAATTGAAGAACCTATGGCAGCCGCTATTGGTGCAAACCTACCTATTCAAGAGCCTACTTCTAACATGGTTGTTGATATTGGTGGTGGTACTACTGAAGTTGCAGTTATTTCTTTATCTGGCGTAGTGTATGCACGTTCTGTTCGCGTTGGTGGCGATAAAATGGATGAAAGCATTTTAACCCACGTAAAGCGTAAATACAATATGCTTATTGGTGAATCTACCGCAGAAGACATTAAAATTAAAATTGCTTCTGCATACCCACTAGAGCCTGAACAGCAAATTGAAGTAAAAGGCCGTGATTTAGTTTCTGGTATTCCACAAAATATTATGATTACATCTGAAGAAATTCGTAAAGCAATTTCTGAACAGCTAGATGCAATTGTACAAGCCGTACGTGTTGCCCTAGACCAAACACCACCAGAATTAGCAGCTGATATCGTTGATAGAGGTATAGTTCTTACCGGCGGTGGTGCTTTACTTCGCGGGCTTGACCAACTACTACGTGAAGAAACACTACTCCCTATTACAGTTGTAGACGACCCACTGTCTACCGTTGCCTTAGGAACAGGGCTTGCCTTAGATAACCTTGATATTCTTTCAGAAGTTTGTATAGACTAGTTAACTTCTCTAACCACATAAAACTTTATAAATGCCATGCTTTCATGGCATTTATGCAATCAAAAATAGTAAAAGACTGTGGGCATAAAACGAATTCTTTTTACCCTTGTTCTGTTTTTTCTTGGCTTTCTAGCATTATATACATGGAATAGCCGTACTGATGCTTTAGATGATACAAGCACAAATATAGGTTTAGAAATCACAGGGGGCATTATAAAATCAACAGACTATATCGTGTCTGGCGTGAAGTCTTTATGGTTTAACTATATTGATTTAACAAATGTTCGTGAAGAGAATGAAGCTCTTAAAAACCGAATTTCTGAATTAGAAAATGCACTAAACACAAATATAGCTGAAAAAGATGAACTTCGTCGTTTAAGAAGTCTTCATGCACTAAAAGCCCCAGAACAGTGGCAAACTGTAACTGCAAAAGTAGTTGCAACAAAACTTGGTGCCTTCTCTGCACTAGAATCTATACTAATCAACAAAGGCTATTTATCAGGTGTTTCAGTTGGTAGACCAATAATGACCGATCAACACCTTCTTGGCAGAATATACCAAGCAAGCCCCACCTCAAGTATTGGTTTATTAATTGACGATTTAGGTTCGCGTGTGGCAGTAATTAGTGGCACAACAAGGGTACAAGGAATACTACGTGGTATGGGAAGTTCTAAACCTTTAGAACTGCATTTTGTTGGGCAAAACTCAAAACTTATTATTGGTGAGATTTTATATACCTCTGGTTTAGATAGTGCTTTTCCAAAAAATATTCCTGTAGCTCGTATAACTAGTGTTCCCTCAGGCCATGCTGATGTTTTCCAAATTTATAAAGCCGAACCTTTAGCAAATTTTTCTACACTAGAAGAAATTATTGTTTTATTACCACCAAGTAATTGGGTTGAGAAAAACTCTAGCCCTGTACTTACAAGCGATGACGTGAATTAAACCAAAAAATAATAAATGAAGTAAGGCATGCAGAATAAAAGTTTAAACAAAGAAGAAAAACTTTCTACCGACTTAACCAATACTCTATGGTGGTTTTTCTTTATTGTGTTTGCAGTTATTGCTCAAAAGTATTTTTCTGGTATTGATTTTCTAATTATTGGCTTTATTATATTACTGCAAGAAGAAAAATTAAAGCAAATACTAATTCTTGCCCCAATTTTGTTTTTTCTTCAAGAAAGCATATCAACCTTTGCATTTGGAAGTACAATTTTATGGTATTTTTCCGCCTTTGCATTACTTATTATTGGCAAGCTATTATTTGAAGTAGAAAACTTTTTGTTTATGTTCTTATACTCTTCTGCCCTTTCATTTATGCGTATTGCTATATTCGAATTTATGGCACAACTAGAAGGTATGAACTATAACATTACTTATGTAGCAGATACAAGCGTGCTTCAAGCATTAGTAATGCCTGTAGCATGGACTTTGTTAACCTTTACAAGACCTAAACACTTTGATGAACCCGTTGCAATGTAGTGAGAAATTATGAAAATTGATAGCGATAGTTACAATTATCAACCATCAAAAATATCTTTATGGTTTTTACAAGCTCTTATTGCTTTACTCTTTATTATTCTTTGTGCAAGATTTTGGTATTTACAAATTCTAAAAGGTGATGAATACCTTGCACGAGCAGAAGCAAATTCTGTTCGTACAGAAAAAATTTTCGCTCCACGTGGCAGAATTTTTGATAGTAAAGGTGCAATTTTAGCCGAAAATAGCCTTGTATTCAACCTTGTACTTGTAAAAGAAGATTGCCCAGATATAGACCTTGCTTTAACCAAAATATCTAATATTCTAAACATTCCCCTAGAAGAATGGTTTTGTACCTGCCTTCGTTCCTATTCCTATTCTTGAAGATATGACCTTTGAACAGATGGCAAAACTTGAAGCTGAATCCATCTTCTTACCAGGCGTAAGTATTCAAACCCAAGCTCGCCGCTTCTACCCCGACGGCAGTGCCTTTGCACACATATTAGGCTACGTTGCCAAAGCTAATCACAGCGAACTTGACGCAAACCCTGCTTTAGTTCTAGGCGATAACATTGGCAAACAAGGGCTAGAGCTTACTCTTGAACACGAATTGCGTGGCGATAAAGGTGAACTAAAAAATAACCGTAACGCTGTTGGACGTGTTATATCAAACGATATTCAAGCAGAAGCACACCCAGGTGAAGATATTCACCTTTCTCTCGATAAAGACTTACAAATGAAAATTATTGAGCTTATGGGTGAATATTCAGGCTCCGTTATTGTTATGGAACCACACACAGGGCAAGTGCTAGCAATGGTTACACTGCCCACCTACGATAATAACCTCTTTGTACGGGGTCTTTCAATTGATGAATGGAGTGAACTTAGCACAAACCCACGCTCACCACTACATAATAGAAGCACACAAGGCATGTACCCCCCAGGCTCTGTATGGAAGCTACTTATGGCACTGCTCTTTTTAGAAAACGATGTTGACCCCGAAGAAGAAATTAGCTGTACTGGTAACATAACAATAGGTAGCGATAAATTCCACTGTTGGCGTGAACATGGCCACGGTAAGGTAAACCTAGAACAAGCACTTGTTGAATCGTGCGATGTATACTTCTACGTTATGGGCGAAAAAATGGGTATTGATAAAATTTCAGAATACGCCTTTGCAAGCGGTTTTGGCTCTACAACAGAAATTGACCTGCCTAACGAAAAAGGCGGACTTGTGCCAACCCGTGAATGGAAATATGAACGATACAAAGCCCGCTGGTTAGGCGGCGAAACAGTTAACGTATCAATTGGACAAGGGCAAACCCTTGTAACCGCACTGCAAATTGCTACCTATACTTCCGCAATAAGAAACGGCGGTAAATTACTAAAACCACAAATTATAGCAAATACTCCACCTACTTATACGGGGCTACTACCTGCTACACCTGAAAATTTAGAATTTGTTCACAATTCCATGATAGAAACCGTAGCCGCCGAAAACGGAACAGCCCGTACACTAAGCTATACCAACCTAGGTATAACCATTGGTGGAAAAACTGGTACAGCCCAAGTTGTATCACTTCGTCGTAACGAAGAAAATGAAAGACTAACTACAGAAGAAATGGAACTCTACGAACGTGACCACTCGTGGATTACTTCCTTTGCTAGCTACAATAATAAAGATATTGTCGTTACTACAATGGTAGAACACGGTGGCGGTGGCTCCTCTACAGCTGGTCCAATAACAAGAGAAATAATAAACTATTATTACAATAATAATTAATGCCTCCGACGGTTTTTTTATGTCTCCGACGGCTAAAGGGCGGTCAAGCCCTACGGAACTAAGTCCCTTTAGAATCCCTAATGC
>CAYJFV010000112.1:0-5868 GCA_964369275.1 uncultured Desulfovibrionaceae bacterium | reverse complement strand
CTAGCATCGAAACAGTAGAATTCTTAGTCGATAAAATGAAGAAAACTAAAAATAATAAAGACTTTCTTGCCGCTATGGGTAAATAATACCTAAAGTGTGTTTATAAATAACTAAAAAAGCCTTACAAGAAATTGTAAGGCTTTTTGTACTTTGTAAGCTATCAACTATAATTGAAAAGCTTCTATTAGTTCTTGGTAGGCTTCTTCAAGTAGTTCATTAATTGATATTTCATCATCATATTCTATAAAAGAGTTAAAGTCATACATGTCTTTAGCGTCTAATTTAGGTTCAATTTTCGCAAAATGAACACGTTGTGCTATTCTACCCTCATCTCGCATATCTAATAAATAAAAATCTAGCATTAATGAATTTCTATCATGTAGTGCATTTGTGCTTTCTTTATCATTATAATATATTAGATACGGAGTTATTAAAAAATCTAAATCATAGTATTTCGCATATTCAATCCAAAAAGCTAGTCTACCGCGTGAAGTATTTTTTGGTATAGCAGCAATAATTTCATCAAGATCTACAAAATCATACTGCAATATTTGCCTTGAAGTTTCATACATTTTCAAGTTCAAAGCAACCTGCATTTGCATAAGCTCTTCATTATTTGCTATTCCCCTTGGGCTTGGAAAGTAGCCTGCAAGCAATTCCCTATCTTCCATTGGCTGAACAATTGGGCTTATGCCAATTCTAATATCATTAAAATCTTGGCTTACTGTATCTTTAGCACACGAAGAAAGAACAAACATTAAAATTGAAAGCAAAACTAATGCAATATTTCTATTATACTTTTGTATATAAAAAGCTAATATACTGAAATTATTCATCATGCCTCAAGCATTCCTTTTGTACTTGAAACCCTGTCAGATTCCACTTTCAAAGCCTGCTTAAAAGCTAAACCTGCCCCTTTAGCCACAGATTCAAGCAAATGATGACCATTTAATCCATACAAAAAGTTTACATGCAAATTACACTTTACTGCAAAGGCAAAAGCTTTATAAAATTCACGCCAAATATCACTTTCTTCTTGAGCAATAATTGCAGGTAATAATTCAGCATTTCGCCATTCTATCCAAGGGCGGCCTGAAATATCAACACAAACTTCTGTAAGTGCTTCATCCATAGGTACTTTAGCATTACCTATTCTTGCAATGCCAGATCTATTACCCATTGCCATAAAAAAAGCATTGCCTAATGCTATGCCAATATCTTCAGCTGTATGGTGGTTATCAATATAGGTATCCCCTTTGCAAGATAAAGTTAAATCAAAATTACCCCAAAATGCAAAAAGAGTAAGAAAATGATCCAACATGCCAAAGCCTGTTGAAATATCAGTTTTCCCCTCGCCGTCGATATTAAGGCTTAAGCTAATTTGCGTTTCTTTAGTATCTCTTTTAATTTCAGCTTTACGCATAGAATACCTCTTTATGTATATGTAAAAATAATATAGAGCAGATTTTATTTAATTGCAAATTTATAATAACTAGACACTATACGCTAAACACCTAAGTTCAGCCTAAAGCGTTTATCTTGGTTTAATTGCTCAATAAGCATATCTATAGAGTCAAACTTCTTTTCATCACGTATACGTTCATGGAAATATACTTTCAACTCTTCACCATAAATATCTTCATTAAAATCAAGTATGCACGTTTCCATAAGCAATTTTTCACCCGCAAAGGTAGGATTATAGCCTATATTCGTAATTGCTTTGTATATTGTTTTGCTACTATCTGAAACAAGCCTAGCACTTGTAGCGTATACTCCCTTTTTAGGAAGTAATAAATTGCCTGTATCCATATTAGCAGTTGGAAAACCTAATAAAGCCGAACCACGCTTAGCACCATGTTCTATAATTCCATGAATTGCATGAGCCCTGCCAAGCATAGCATTAACTAATTCAATATCACCATTTTTCAAAGCTTCACGTATAGCAGAAGATGAAACTGTAATATTTGTATTATCATACTCTAAAAAAACTTCCTCGTGTTCAATAAGATTACAAGAAAGCTTTTCAAGTAAATTAGCTAGCCTTTCCCCGCCATTTCTATCACTTCCCATCAAAAAATTATGCCCTACTACAAGCTCATTACAATGTAAACTATCGCGTAGAAATTCTTTTGAAAATTGAGCAGCACTTTGCATAGCAAACTCTTTTGTAAACGAAAGCACATAAGTACAGTCAATGCCAAGCTCAGCTATAGAGCGTAGCCTCTCTTCCAAAGTAAATAAGGGCAAAATAGGAGTTTTAGAAAAAAGTGTACTTGGGTGAGGATCAAAAGTAATTAAAACAGCAGGCAATTTAGCATTCTTTGCCCTCAAAACACAATCCTCAATAAGCTTTTTATGGGCTATATGAACACCATCAAAATTTCCAATAACTGCTATAGAGCCATTTTGTGCCTCTATAAAAACATCGTCTATATTATAAAATACTTGCATATTTTTTCCTAATTCAATATTTGGTGAGTTTACTAAAATTATATAAAAATTTCAAACCTTATTTTTATAACTTTTTGCGTGCCTATAATTTCCTTTGAAAATGGCTAAGAGAGATAAAAAATAATAAAAACAATATAAAAATAAATGCTTATAATTTGTTTTACAATGGAAGATTAATGCATTATAGTTTAGAAAATAAACTTGAGGTAGTTAATATGATACTTGTTACAGGTGGACTTGGTTATATTGGTAGTCATACAGTATTGACACTTTTAGAGAACAAGCAAGAAGTTGTAATTGTAGATAATTTATATAATTCTAGTAAAGAAGTTCATAATACACTAGAAAATATCAGCAAGCAAAAAATACCTTTTTATGAAATAGATTGCTGTGATAAAGTGGCATTAGAGAAAATTTTTCAAGAGCATAGTATTAAGTCTTGCATACATTTTTGTGCGTATAAGGCGGTTGGTGAATCTAGTGAAAAACCTTTAGAATACTATAGTAATAATTTAATTAGCACGCTTAATGTGCTAGAATTGTTGAAAAAGTATAAGGCGAAAAACTTTATATTTTCTTCTTCTGCTACTGTGTATGGTTCGCCAGAGCGTGTACCTATTACGGAAGATTTTCCACTAAGTGTAACAAATCCTTATGGGCGTACTAAGCTAATGATTGAAGATATGCTAAGAGATTTAGCTAAGGCAGAACCTGATTGGAGTATTGGTTTATTACGTTATTTTAATCCTATTGGGGCACATAAATCTGGTTTAATTGGCGATAACCCAAATGGTATTCCTAATAATGTAATGCCGTATATTTCAAGGGTAGCATCAGGCAAACTTCCTTGCTTACCAGTTTTTGGCAACGATTATGATACGAAAGATGGCACAGGTGTGCGTGACTATATACATGTAATGGATTTAGCAAAAGGGCATAGTGTTGCATTAAATTATATAGCTAATAAGCAAGGTTTATTTATTTATAATTTAGGCACAGGTAACGGCTATAGTGTGCTAGATTTGGTTGAAGCTTTTAAAAAAGTGAGTGGTAAAGATATTTCTTATGAAATTAAGCCACGCCGTGCGGGTGATATTGCAATTTGCTACGCTGATGCAAGTAAAGCTTTTGAAGAACTAGGTTGGAAATGCGAGTATGGATTAGAAGAAATGATTGAAGATACATGGAATTTTGAACAAAAAGCACAAAACTAAAGTGCTAAATATAAGTATAACTTCTTCTTAGAATAAAAGCATGCCTGTTTTTTATAAGTGGGCATGCTTTTATTATGGCATATTTTTTAAAAGAAAAAAGGCTTAGATGTGCATCTAAGCCTATAATTCATATATGGCGCGCCCGAAGAGATTCGAACTCCTGACCTACAGGTTCGTAGCCTGTTGCTCTATCCAGCTGAGCCACGAGCGCGTGAAAGTTTTTATAGGGTAAATCGTTTCCAACGTCAAGCTTTTTTTTAAACTTTTTTAAAAATAAATTTAATTGAATAATCAATCAAGGGATTGATTTCCAGCTTTATATAAAAAAATATAATTATTTTAGCTAGTTAAAATATTATAACTTTTATACATACAAAGTACTTTTTTTCACGTTCTTTTTTGAACTTTCAAATATTTCAAAGTGTTATAAAAAAATACAAAGAAAAATACATGTATCTGAGTAATTTTTTTCAATGCAAAGCCTTGCATTATCATACAAAATAACCTAATCTAAAATCAAGCGTGATTTTTAGTTAGTAACAGTTTGGGAAATCATGGGCTTATGTTTTTCGAAATTTGTTATTTGCCAAAAGTTGCGTTTTTGTTGTGGCATGGAAGCATTTCTATTTTTTAATCTTTAGGGGGAGGGCTATGTCTAGTCGTAATTCTGCAAAGTCTAAGTACAACCAGCTTGGAATACCATCTAAGCGTTTAGACTTTTTTCAGGTTTTAAGCGGTGTTTTATTGGCAATTTTTGTTTTTGGGCATTTATGTTTAGTTTCTTCGGTATTGCTTGGGCCTCAAGTTTTTGATGGTTTAGCTTGGTTTTTAGAAGAGATTTATATTGCTCAAATCATTCTACCAGGAATTTTCTTACTAATTATTTTACACTTTGTTATTGCCGCACGTAAAATGCCTTTTAGACAGGGTGAACTTACTGCATTTTTCAAGCACTCAAAAGCAATGAAGCATAAAGAAACTTGGGCTTGGCTTGCACAAGTTATTACAGGTATAGTTCTTATTGCTTTTGCTTTAATACATGTTTGGGAAGTATTATCTGATTTACCTATTACAACTGAAAAGTCTGCTGCTCGTATTCAAGCACCTGGTGCATCTTTATTCTATCTTGTACTTATGTTTGCAGCATGGATTCACGTTGGCATTGGTATTTTCCGTATGGGTGTAAAATATGGCTATATAACAGCAGCTATTCGCAAAAAAGCAACTTTCTATATTGCAATGCTTGTATTAGCGTGTCTTTGTATTGGTCTGCTTACAGAATGGCGTTTTAGTGCTCTTAACATATTATAGAATTAGCTAAGGAATTAGTATGCAAATATTTCAATCAGATTTACTTTGTATAGGTGCTGGACTAGCTGGCGAACGTGTAGCAATGAGTGCTGCCGAAGCTGGCTTTAGTGTAAACTGTCTTACATTAGTACCACCGCGTAGATCTCACTCTTCAGCGGCTATGGGTGGTATGCAAGCAGCACTTGGAAACTCTGCAATGAGTCAAGGCGATAGCCCAGATGTTCACTTTCTTGATACAGTAAAAGGCTCTGACTGGGGCTGTGACCAAGAGGTAGCAAGGATTTTCGCAGATACTGGCCCAATTGCTATGCGTGAAATGGCTTATCTTGGTGTACCTTGGAGCCGTGTTGTTCCTGGTGAACACACATATTATAAAGGTGGTAAACCTTTCCAAGCAACTGAACTTGCAGAAAAAGAAGGTTTAATTCACTCTCGTTCCTTTGGTGGAACAGCTAAATGGCGTACCTGTTATACTTCAGATGGTACAGGCCACTCAGTTTTATTTACCCTAGACAACAAGCTTTTACAGCTTGGTGTAAATATGTTTGATCGTGTTCAAGCAGAAGCATTAATTCACGATGGTGAAAAATGTATGGGTTGTATTGCTAGATGTTTACGTACTGGTGAACTAATGGCTTTTGTTGCAACCGCTACAGTTATTGCTACTGGTGGTTATGGTCGTATTTATAAGGCTACTACAAACGCTGTTATTTGTGATGGTGGTGGTCAAAGTGCTGCTATTGATACAGGTATTGTGCCTTTAGCAAATATGGAAGCAGTTCAATTCCACCCAACTGGAACAGTTCCTACTGATATTTTAGTAACAGAAGGTTGCCGTGTGATGGTGGTACTTTACTTGACGTAAATGAATACCGTTTTATGCCTGACTATG
>CAYJFV010000111.1:2301-5902 GCA_964369275.1 uncultured Desulfovibrionaceae bacterium | reverse complement strand
TTAGGAATATTAGCTACTTTTCTGCACCCATTTTTTACGTTTACATATTTTGAACTTATGTCTTTAGTAAAAAATGCATTCTGCATAATTCTTCTATCAAAAGGCTGTAATATTTCATTTAAATATTCTGTTGAAAAATTTTCTATTGTATCAAAGGAATTTTGTATTAATGTGGGGTTTGAGCGTAGCCAATTTATTCTTAATTCAGTTTCTCGTAAAACGGCTTTATCTGCCCGCTCTTCTTGGTTTACAAGGCTTAGCTTTGCACTTTCTACTTCTTTATTAAGTAATTCTTCTATATAGGAATTTAACCTTGGGTTATATTTTTTAATCCATTCTTCTTGGCTTAGAAAAGAAAGTTCTTGCACATACTCTGCCCTACTTTTAGGGGTAGAGGGCTTTTTTTCGGCTTCGCTTATAAAAAGGGTAATTTCTTTAATGCAAATTTTTATTGCCTTTTTTATTTGACTTTCTTCGCCTAGGGCAAGGGCTAAAGCAAGTAAAGTAAAGGCAGTGTTATAACTATCTGAAAATAGGGTATAATTATTTATTAGCTCGTTAAATTGCTCTGAAAGAGCTGTATGCAAAGAAGCATGTGTATCATCTAAAAAGCAATTCTTATCGTGTATATATATTTTTGTGAAAGAGCTAAGTATGCGTTTTATTTTTAGAATGGGGTTTTTACCATCTTCAATAGATAAAAAAAGACTCATATTCTTTTCAATATAATTAGTATAGCTGTTTTCGCCATAAATTTTAGGTATATCAAAAAGAATATGAGTCATGCTAAGCTCGTTCTAGTCGTGATTTTTACATGCAATTTCTTCAACAACTACTTTGAAAACAAAAACAACATCTAGCTGTTCTTGGGTAATTTCCCAATCTCTTTTGCCAGAGTTATTGAACATTATTGATTGCAAGGCAGATAGTTTTTCTGCATCGCCAACTACTTCTGAAACTTCACCATTTCCAATAACACTTTGAAAACGTGAAGAAAAACCAAAAGCAGTTTCGGCGGCGTGAAGAAGATAATTTGTATCTAATTCAAAGCAAACATTGCCACCTTGCTTGATTAAATTTACTTTTCTTCCCTCTGTTGCACTATGAAAATAGAAGGTACGTACATTATTTTCATGCTCGAAGCCAAAGTTTAATGGAACAATATATACTTTACCATTATCGTTAAAACCTAGTCTACAAATATCAGATTTTCTAATGATTTCATCAATTTGAGAGCTATCAACAATTTCTCTGTCTTTACGTCTCATAAAAGCACCTCCAATTTATTTTAAGAAAATATTAGTAAATTCTTGCGGAACTGGCATTACTTTAAAATCTCTATTAACAACAGCATGCAAAGTTGAACCTTCGCTATGAATAATGGTTTTATCTTCATTTAGAATTTGATACCCAAACCGTACGGAAGCTCTGTTCACTTCAGTAACACCTACACGAACATGAATTAAATCATCGTAACGTACAGGCGATCTGTAACGCATTTCAGCTTCACGCACAGGTAAAAATAGCTGTGCTTCTTGTTCTAATTTATTGTATGAATAACCAAGTTCACGGCTAAGGTACGAACGCGATCTTTCACAAATATGTAAATATTCTGCATAGTAAAGTACGCCCATAGCATCTGTTTCACCATAAGAAACGTAATGGGGCATATCAACAATTTTGCCAATTTCTGTAAGTTCTTTCATTTGTAATTCTCATTTATTTTAGTTTTATTTTATTTTTTAAATAATTTTTTTTGGGTTTTGTATTTTCTTCACGAATTTTTGGCACTTCAACACCAAGTAAGTGCGAAGCCTCGGTTGCACATTGCAAGGCAAATGCAAGTAGTACAGGCCCAAGGATTAAGCCTAAAGCACCAAATACGCCTAAACCGCATAGAAGCGATAAAAACAGAACAAAGAAAGGTGCTTTAATTCCAGTTGATAAAAAGTATGGGCGTGTAAAATTATCTACCGCAGCAACAGCTAGTAAGCCCCATAAAATAAGACCAATAGACATACTAGGAGCAACCCCAAACCATAAATATACTGCAAGTGGACCCCACACAAAGAAAGTTCCAACCACAGGAATTGGGGCAACTAAACATGCTAAAAGACCCCAGAATAATGGCTCTGGCACTTGGAATATGAAGAAACCAAGCATACATACTAAGCCTTGTAATAAAGCAACCAGTAAAATACCTAGTACAACAGAGCTTAAAGCATTACGTATTGCTAAAATAAACCTATCAAACATATTTTCAGGTAAATTCAAAATTTTATCTGCTATATTTTTGACGGGCAAGGCATAGGCTAAAAATATAAGTGTAAGTACAACAAACAAGAATAAACTCCACCCAAAGCCCATAACTGAACCAGCAAAATTGAGTGAACCAGATAATAAGCGTGGCACAATTGAATTTATTAAAGCAGATAAATCAGCTTCTAATTCAGTAAGCCAATTAGCAATTTGTGGCACTTGCGTAACCCAAGTATATAATTCATGAATATTCGCTTCAAGCTCTGGTGAAATTTGCCAGCCTGTTTCACGCCAATGTTGCAATAAGCTAATACCATTAATTACTTGCGGAATTAGCAAAATAAAAGCTAAAGAAATTGGAATAATTATAGTAAAAACAAGAGCCAAAGTATACAGCACAATAGATATAAATGGGCTAAATTTTGCATTTAGCTTTTCAAATAAAGGCATAGTAAGTACAGCAAAACACAATGCCATAAATACAGGCACAGAATAAGGAAATAGCAAAGGAACAAGAGCTAAAACAGCCAATATCACAAATATTCTAGGAAGATATAAAGGCGATGAAGAGGATAAGAACATAAGTATTATTCCTATTATTTTATATAGTTAGAGTAAAAATCTTAACAACAAGACTATACACAACTTTTCTAAATATGTCTATTTAATTAAAGCTTGGAAATTTGGCTAGAAATTATAAATGTTGGCACGCAACTTGCTAATAAAAAAGCATAAGGAAATTTTTTCTAGTTGAGGAATTGCCATGCAAAATATACATTCAAGTCATAATAGTTCATTTACTTCTCATAATACCGAGGATTTATATAAAAATCAATTTGTTGAAGAAATTATCCAAGCACTTTCAGAGCATGCTACTGAGGCAGAGCGTTCTATTGAATTGCGTAGCGAAGAGTTACAAGAAGCCTTTCTAAGTATCTTTGATTATGTACTTAAATGCTCTAACGTAGCAAAAGATGAAAAGATTGTCGTTTCTTTGACAGAAGCTGGAAAACTTGAAGTAAGCGAGCATCCACGTCAAAAAGTTATTGCGTACTTTCTTGAAAAAACACCACAGTCTTTGAAGATTATGCAAAGACTAGCGGCTGATGCACTGCTAAAACGCGGTTTACAGAATATTAAATTTGCACATAAAGTTGAGCAAAATAAAGGTTCTTCTGAAAAAATTATTTTCCAAACTTCTATTAAAGGTGATTTATCTCACTTTTATTTAGTATAAAAATTTTAATATATACATAGCATACTCATATATTAAAAAGACTCCGAAAGTTAAAGGCTGATTTACTCCGAAATCAGCCTTTGCTTTTTAATTTTATTGTAATAT
>CAYJFV010000111.1:0-2201 GCA_964369275.1 uncultured Desulfovibrionaceae bacterium | reverse complement strand
TTCACCGCTTGGGTCTACCATCATACCAATTTGCATTGTGTATGAACCTTCTTTAAGTTCTAAGGGAACAAGTAGCTGATTTTTTATATTTTTTATGATAGTATTTGTATAGTCACTGGCATTAAATACTGTTTTTTGTTCAGTAGGAATATTTTGCACTGGGGCTACAATTTCTTCATTTTCAAGCCTTTCTGTATAAACAGGAACTGCTACAACCGAACTTGCAGAAGATATTACTGGACTTACTGGAAGTGCAGTAGAAATATCGCTTTCCACCTCAACTTTATTTTCAACTTCATTTTCTTCTACAGCAATTTGAGTAGCTGGGGCAAGTTCAACAACTTGCAAGTTATCGCTTGTGCTTTGCACATTTTCAACTACAAGTATATCGCCTGATATACTTTGTGCTTGAGTTTCAACTTGCAAAGTGCTTTGAGCTACATTTTGATTTGTACTTTCAGCCACTTGCACATTTGTATTTTGAACTGGCGTAACCGTATTATTTACGCTGCTTGTGGGCATAGCACTATTTTCAAACACTTCATCTACACTAGCAATCGGAGGTAAAACTCTATTATCTATGCCCATAAAAGGCTCGTCGTGTTCAAATACAAGAGTAATTTCCGCATAAGGCGTATTTTCTTGTAAAGAGCCAAAAGGCTGAACATTTAGCACAGCATTACAGATAGCAGTGTATATAGCATAGCCATTTACTTGACTTTTTAACTCGCACGAATACGGTCTACCATCTCGCCCAATACGCACAAGAACCTTTGCCGCCCCTTGCGTTTCTAGTGGTGGATTATACGCACTTATAACTTTTTCAAGAACAGCCCTTGAATACGCCTCATTTGAAACTGGAATATTTTCCATTTTTGCAACAAAAGCACTGGCTTCAAAGGGTAAAAGTAAGCCTAGGCATGATAGAAAGATAGACTTTCTAATGTTCTTACAATCTACTGTATTTACCATGCTTTTATACATAATTACTCCACTGAATAATCTAAATATTTATCTTCTTTTAATAAATAATTTTGAACATAATCTGTTATACCATCTTCAAGTGTTGAAAATGCATAAGGATAGATTACATCTTTTAGCCATGTCATATCGGCATGAGTGTAATATTGGTATTTTCCTAATAATTCCTTAGGCATATTAATATATTCTATTTTTGTTTCTAAGCCCATTGCTGAATATACGGCTTTTACTAAGTCGTTCCAAGAACGAGCTAAGCCTTGCCCAACATTGTAAATACCTGTAACATTAGGGTTTTCAAGCAACCAATACATAAGCTTTACAACATCTTTAATATATACAAAGTCACGCATTTGCTCGCCGTCTTTATAGTCTGGGTGGGCAGATTTGAATAAACGCATAACATTTTCATTCTGAATTTGTGGCACTGCCTTACACACAACGCTTTGCATATTGCCTTTGTGGTATTCATTCGGCCCATATACATTGAAAAATTTCAAACTTACTAAATTATTTAGGTTATTTGTATCTAGTGTCCACAAGTCAAAAAGTTGTTTAGAAAAAGCATAGGCATTTAGTGGACGGTATTTTTTTATAAAAGATAAATCATTGCTAAAGCCATGTTCTCCACCGCCAAAAGTTGCGGCAGAACTTGCATTTAGAAATCTTATATTTTTTTCTTTAGCGGCTAAAAATAAATCACGAGTATAGTGGAAGTTATTTTCCATTAAATAGTCGGCATTTTGTTCCATTGTAGAAGAACAAGCCCCTAAGTGGATAACGGCCTTAACTTCCTGTGCTAAGCCATTTTTACGCACATTTTCAATAAAAATATCTTTATGTATATAATCGCGGATACGCAAATGTGACAAATTCAACCATTTATTTGTAGAGGCAAGATTATCTACCACAATAATGTCAAAAATTCCATGCTTATTAAGCTCCCAAACTAATGCAGAACCAATAAAACCTGCACCACCAGTAATTATATACATATTCTATCCTTTTTAAACTTATTATAAAAAAGGGGACAAAAGCCCCCTTTTTTATAGCTTTTTATAGATTATAGCCACGCATAAATGCATTATAGTTCATATTCCAAACTGGTTGTTTAGAATTTACTTCATATAAAGCACGCAGCCACATTTCTTTAGGAATATCACTAAACTTCTCTTGCTTAGCTAAAATACCAAGCATTACAACGTTTGCACACTTACCTGTAG
>CAYJFV010000110.1:0-5912 GCA_964369275.1 uncultured Desulfovibrionaceae bacterium | reverse complement strand
AAAAGTGCTTGCACCATAAATGCAACTTGTTCTTTTTCAGCACGTCCAACCCCAACAATACTTTGCTTTACCTTTGTTGGTTCATAATCAAACACGCTAATACCATATTGCATGCAAGCCGCTAAGGCTATGCCACGTGCCTGCCCAAGCTTTAAAGCTGATGATGCATTTCTTGCAACAAAAACCTGCTCAATGCCTGCTTCCTGCGGTTTATGCGTATGGCACACTTCTACTAATGCATGATATATATAATGTAAGCGAGCCGTAAAATTTTCCTTTCCCTTAATTGTAGGCTTAATAGCCCCACAATCAACAAGGCTCAATACTCCAGATTTCTCCTCAATAATTCCCCAACCCGTTACCGTAGAACCTGGGTCAATACCTAGAATTTTAATGTCTTTGCTATTTTTTTGTGTCATTATTTTCTCTAAAAGTCTTGTATTATAAATAGTTATGTAAAATTATACTTTTTTGTTACATCAAATTTATTTGCATTTTTATTTTTTATCTGATACGGGTATAATGTATTTTGAATGCCATTACAAGCAAAAGATACCACGATAAACGATAAATAAACCCTAAGGATTTTATAATGCAAGTTGAACAAACACAAATTAAAGACTTACTAGTGCTTACACCAAAAGTTCACAAAGATCATCGCGGGTTTTTTCTAGAAAGCTTTAGAGAAGATATTTTTCAAGAGCTAAATTTACCTAAATTTATTCAAGATAATCAATCTTTTTCTTCAACTGCTGGTGTTTTTCGCGGTATGCATTTTCAAAAAAATCCTACTGCACAGTCTAAATTAGTGTGGGTAACAACAGGTGCAGTGCTTGATATTGTTTTAGATATTCGCACTAATTCAACTACTTATGGGCAATATCATGTAGAAATTTTAAGTGCTGAAAACTTTAAAAGACTTTTTGTTCCGCAAGGCTTTGCACATGGATTTTTAGTGCTAGAGCCTAATACAAACTTCCATTATAAAGTAGATAATTATTATTCTGCTAAAGATGAGGGTGGTATTTCTAACCAAACCCCAGAAGTACAAAGCTTGCTTAAACAATATTATAAAGAGGAGCTAATCCTTTCTGAAAAAGATTCGCTCCTCCCATTATTTACCGACTTTATAAGCCCATTTTAGTTGCTACAGCCTGAACAATCTGGCTCGAAGCGTTTTTTCAAAGTCTTATAATAGTTTGTAAGGCTTTTATCGCCTTCGTTGTCTAAAAATAGACAAAAAGGTAAACTATCAGTATTTTTGTGCTTTATTACGCACTGACAACAAATTCCATTGTTAGGGCATGTCTTTTTAGGACATGGACATTCCTTAACATTTTTACAAGCCATAATTAAAACCAACCTTTTGTTTTATTTGCAAATCTTACAAGAGCAAGCATTACAGGTACTTCTACTAAAACCCCAACAATAGTAGCAAGCACAACAGGGCTTTCTGCACCAAATAATGAAATTGCAACAGCAACAGCTAATTCAAAGAAGTTTGATGCTCCAATCATGCCAGCTGGTGCGGCTATTGAATGAGGCAATTTCATTTTTTTAGCACCATAATATGCTAAAAAGAAAATGAACACTGTTTGAATTGTAAGCGGAATTGCAATTAGCAAAATATGAAGTGGATTACTCAATATTACTTCGCCTTGCAAAGAAAATATCAATACTAAAGTAAGAAGTAAACCAATAATTGTGATATTTGAAAATTTAGGAATAAAAGTTTGTTCAAAATACATTATCCCTTTATTTTTACAAATATAATATCTTGTTAAAACACCTGCTACAAGCGGAATAACAACAAATAATACTAAAGAAAGAAATAAAGTATCCCACGGTACTGTTACACCACCAACCCCTAGTAGAAAAGCAACAATTGGTGTAAAAGCAACTAAAATAATTAAATCGTTTGTAGCTACTTGAACAATGGTATATGCTGAATTACCTTTTGTAAGGTGACTCCAAACAAATACCATAGCGGTACATGGTGCCGCACCTAATAAAACAGCACCAGCTAAATAGTCTTTAGCCAGTTCAGGCGAAATGAAGGCACTAAATAAAACATAGAAAAAGAAATAAGCTATAACAAACATGGTGAAAGGTTTAATTAACCAGTTTACAGTCCAAGTTAAAAATAAGCCTTTAGGGTTATTGCCTACGTCTTTTACACTTTGAAAGTCCACTTTCAACATCATAGGGTAAATCATTAGCCAAATTAAAATTGCAATAGGAATTGATATTTGAGCATACTCAAATTTTTGTAGAAAATCTGGAACTTGTGGAATAAAAGTTCCAAGAAGCACGCCTACTACCATACATAATGCTACCCATACTGTAAGGTAACGCTCGAAAAATCCTATACCTGTATTTTTTGAATTTTCCATTATTAATCCTTTCTTAATCGTTTATTGCACAAGCAAGATTAGCTGGAAATGGATTTTCTACTTCTTTTATTAAAGATAAAATTTCCACCGCAGAGCTTAAGCCTTGTGCATTTAATCTGTAAAATGCAGATTTTCCAACTTTTTGAGTAAGAACTATATTTGCATCGCATAAAATTTTCATGTGATGCGATAGGGTAGATTGCCCAATAGACAATGCTTCTAAAAGTTCACACGCACACTTCTCGCCGTTTTGCAATATATCTAATATTGCTAGCCTGTTCGCATCGCAAAAAGCTTTAAATATTTTTGCTTTTTCTTCTTTATTCATGGCAGTTTTCCTTTCTTGAAAAAAGATATATATTACATATCGACATTTGTCAATACGTACAAATGGTGAAAAAATAATTTTTGAAATTTGATATGCTTGACAGTGATTTTTCTAAGTGCTAGTAATTATATATGATAGATATTTCTTTGCCTATAGTTGTATATACCTTAGCTGTTGTATTTTTTTCTGCCATAATCCGCGGTTTATCGGGCTTTGGTTTTTCTATGCTTACGGTTATGCTGCTTGGCATGGTTGCACCAGTTTCTCAGGTTGTGCCAATTATTCTAATATTAGAAGTGTTTGCAAGTTCAAGCCTTTTACCAAGCGTTTGGAAAGTTATTGATTGGAAAGTTTTAAGGGCATTACTTATTGGTTTAATGATAGGCACACCTATTGGTATGTCTGCCCTAGTAAATGTACCGCAAGCACCTATGATTATAGCAATAAACTCTGTAATATTTGTGGGTACTGTTCTACTACTAATGGGCTATTCAGCTAAGAAAGATTTATCAACCCCAACCACTGTTGGAACGGGCTTTATAAGCGGTATTTTAAATGGAGCAAGTGCAAACGGCGGTTTACCGTTAATCTTATTCTTTTTATCAAGCCCTAAAGCTATAGCAACGGGCAGGGCTACCATGATAGCCTACTTTGGCTTAGCCGATATTTGGGCAACTATGTTTACGGTTTATGAGGGGCTGGTGAGTTTAAATACTCTAATTATAAGTGTAGCGTGCTTAATTCCTCTTTTTCTTGGAATTTTTGTAGGCAACAAACTTTTTGTGTACTTAGATGAGGCAAAAGCAAAAAGAATAAGTATTATTTTTGTGCTTTGTATTTCAATAGTAGGTTTAACTAAAGAATTAATTAAATTTATTTGGTAATATACCTAAGTATCACAAATATTCGAGGAACGGTTCAAAAAATCATTGAACTTGTTTATGCGTATATACAATTTCAGCAATGCTCAGCTTCTTATCATAATATACTTGTTGTAAAGCCTCTTCTTTACTTAGCCCCTGATGAGTATATTTTAAATATGCACCTATACTTTTAGCGTGCTTTAGCTTTAATTTTGTACTATATTTATATTTTGAAATAAAAGAACTTGATAAACATGCACCTAAATATAAGGCGTATTCATCATTACTATAGGCTAAACAAGTTAAATAAAGAATAAAGGCAACAAAAATATCAAAAAGTATATATAGATCTAAGTTTGTATTGCTTAGTTTTTCATAAGTGTAGTCTTTAAAATGCTTTGCTACAATAGTACATTTTTCGCCCTCAAGTGCATTTAGCCTAGCGTATTGTGCAAAATCAGCTAAGAAATTTTCAATTTTATCTTGGGCTTTGTAGGGTAAATCTTTATAAAGTTTATGCAAAGCTTGGTTTGCATTTTCATAATTTTTATAATTACCAATGTTTTGTTGAATTAAATCAAATAAAAAAACATCTTGCGAAATTTTAATATATTCATCAAAATTATATTTGCTCATACTTACTTCCTTATTATAAAAAAAGAGTAGGAAAATTTACTAAAATTTACAAGAATTATTTACAAAATTATAAAATTAACAGTACTTTTTGCTTCGTGTTACAAAAAAGCTTGCTTAGTCTTTTAATCTATGTTAATCAATACTTATGAGTCATGCAAAGAGTATAATATGTATTGCACCTGCGGCTGTTATAACTCCGCTCTTTCCTGTGTTAAAAGAGGAAGACGTTGAGGTATGGCTAGCTGAGGATATGAAAGCGGTTTCTCCTTTACTTAGAAAAGAGATAACGGCTATATTTTCGCGTCCTAAAATGGCTGGCTTTAGTGTTGAAGATTTGCTAGAAGTTGGAAAAAACGACTCTAATTTTCCGCCTGTGTATATAATTTCAGATGAACCAAATGCCAAAGAATCGGAACATTTGCTAAATCTTGGTGCAGAAGATTATTGGGTTGACCCTATCCAAGTATCAAAAATACTTGCAGTTTTGAAAAATACAAATAAAGCTACACATATTGCAAATAATTCTACGCTTGGGCGTGGCAAGCAATCTTTTTCTTTTGCGGAGACTGTGCAAATTATTGGTTCTAGCCCTGCTACGCAAAGGGCATTGCAGTTAGCTAAGCAGGTTGCAAAATCTAAGGCTTCTGTATTAATTTCGGGCGATTCTGGTACTGGTAAAGAAATGTTTGCTAGAACCTTACATGCGTGGAGTGACAGGGCAAACGCACCATTTATTGCGGTAAACTGTGCAGCATTGCCAGAGCATTTACTTGAAAGTGAGCTTTTTGGGCATGAAAAAGGTGCTTTTACTGGTGCTATAGCAAAAAAACCGGGTAAGTTTGAGCTAGCACACGGTGGTACTCTTTTATTAGATGAAATTTCTGAAATGGATTCAGCTTTGCAAGCAAAACTTTTGCGTGTTTTGCAAGAGGGCGAAGTGGATAGAGTAGGCGGTACAGAGACTGTTAAAGTTGATGTTCGCGTTATTGCTACTACAAACAGGCAAATGGAAGGCTGGATTGAGGAAGGAAAATTCAGGCAGGATTTATATTTTCGTTTAAATGTTATTCCGCTAAAATTACCTTCATTAAGTGAACGCGGTGCAGATATTCTTGAACTAGCAAATTTCTTTACAAAAAAATATACTGCCGAATATAGTCTTCCACCAGTGGTTTTTTCAGAGGAAGCAAAGAATTGGCTTATGGCATATTCATGGCCAGGTAACGTGCGTGAACTTCAAAACCTTATGGAACGTGCCGTTTTATTATCAAATGGGCAACCAATAAGTCCAAGTCATTTCTTATTAAATAATGATGAATGGCCATTATTTGCGGAAAATGAAACAATTACAGTTATAGATAGCTTCCCTGAGGCAACAAATGAAGAGCTAATTTCTTCTGAAATGCAAAATGCACAGTCTAGTTCTACTGACTCAAAACAGTTATTTTCAAATGCGGTTATTCCATTACATGAAATGGAACGTATTATGATTATGAAAGGGCTAGAAAGCACTTCTGGTAACCGCACGCAAGCTGCTGAAATTCTAGGAATTTCTGTTCGTACTTTAAGAAATAAATTAAGCGAATATAAAGAGCTTGGTTTTATTGAATCTTAATACTTTATTTGAAATTGAGTGTATTTTTTGCACACTTCATCGGTTTTACCTTCTTGCATTAAAATCATAATTTCGTT
>CAYJFV010000109.1:0-6050 GCA_964369275.1 uncultured Desulfovibrionaceae bacterium | reverse complement strand
ACAAAATCTTTAGTAATTCGTGAAGAAAAGCTTGGTAAAAATCATAAAGATACTATAGATTGCCAAGAAAAATTAGAATTACTTAAAAGTTAATTCTACTTATAATAAGGAATGAATATGCCTAAAATTACAAATGATTGGTTAACAGTTCTTGGTGAAGAATTTGAAAAGCCATATTATCTTGAATTAAGAAAATTTCTTGTAAAAGAATATAAAGAATATACAATTTACCCTTTAGCAGAGGATATTTTTAACGCTTTTCACTATACAGCACTTAGCAAGGTAAAAGTTGTAATACTTGGGCAAGACCCGTATCATAATGAAAATCAGGCACATGGCTTAAGCTTTTCTGTAATGCCTAGCCAAAAAGTTTTACCACCTTCACTTGTAAATATTTATAAGGAATTAGAAGCAGATTTAAATTGCTATCGCCCAAACAATGGCTATTTAAAATCTTGGGCAGAGCAGGGCGTTTTAATGCTAAATACTGTTCTTACAGTAAAAGCACATAAGGCTAATTCACACCAAAATATGGGCTGGGAAATATTTACTAATAAAGTAATTGAAGTGCTAAATAGCCAAGATAAAGCTATTGTATATTTACTATGGGGCAAGCCAGCACAAAGTAAGAAAAATATGCTAAATAATGCTAAACATTTGGTTTTACAAGCTCCGCACCCAAGCCCACTATCAGCACACCGTGGTTTTTTTGGCTGCAAACACTTTAGCAAAACAAATGAATTTTTAGAACAAAATGGACTTGAAAAAATACATTGGCAAATTGAAAATTGCTAAGCGTGATAATACATTAAAATAGCTCTAGGCAACATTTTCCCTTGGAATAGATTTTGCAAATTTCCTTACTAGTATGTTTGTTAGGAATTTTTTTCTTTATTAATTGCAAAAGTATATACTAAGGAGTCTGCTATGTCTATTTCTAGTGTGTCTACCAGTACAAGTTCCTCTTATTATGCAAACGCAAGTGTAGCAACAAAAGAAGTTGAAAAGAAAACATCTACCGAAACTACTTATGCAGATACACAAAATAGCGAAGTAGCAAAAACTACAGGCCCAACTACACCTACAAAATTTTCACCTGAATTTTTAGCCGAACACTTAGTTAGTTTTGGCATTGGAAGCGATTTATCAACAGGTAATATAGATATTCCAGCCTCTTCTGGCACAGGTGTGCAAATTGAAACAACTACTACAGATTATAAAATTTACCTAAGTAAAGAAAATGGGCAGAATATCACCCTAACTACACAAGAAGATACAACAATAGCGGAAAATGAAGACGGCACTACTTCTGTTTTCTTTTCTCAAACAAATATTACACGCGTATACGATACTGAGGGCAATTTCACTGAACAAGAGGGAAATCAGCTAAACAAGAACGCCGATACAATCTACTTTAATCTTCATAGCGATAAAATTAATGCTGGCGAGGGCGATAATACAATAATCAACCTTGCCGCAAATACTTCTATTACAGCGGGTAATGGTAATAATACTATAAGCACCTACAAAATTGGACAAAACATCACATTAGGTGATGGGAATAATACTGTGTATACAGGCGGCAGTATAACATTAAATGCTGGTAATGGTAATAATATTGTAAAAACTATGTTTGGTTTAGCAGAAAGTGAAATCAACTTAGGTAATGGCAGTAATAAATTAATTATACCGAATTTAGATAGTTCTACTGTGAATTTAGGTAATGGGAATAATACACTTGAATTTAGCAATATTGGAACTTCAACTTTAAACTTTGGTAATGGAGAAAACACTCTTAGAGGTGTTGTAATTGATAGTTCTATTGTAAATTTAGGCGATGGAAAAAATATAATTGATTTAACAAGAATTGGCAATTCTACAACCATGAATTTGGGTGATGGCAATAATGATTTTACGCTTTCTTATTCTTATGACTCTACTGTAAACTTTGGTAATGGTATAAACGACTTTGAATTAGCGTGGGCATTTGATTCTACGTTAAATGCTGGACATGGAAATAATACTCTTGATATTTCTTGGATGTTTGATTCAACCCTAAATGTTGGTAATGGCAATAACTTTCTTGAACTTTCTTGGGCTTTTGATTCTACAATAACTTTAGGCGATGGCGATAATACAGTAGAAGCTTCTTGGATTTTTGATTCTATTCTAAACTATGGCTCTGGTGAAAATAATGTCGACATAACTGGAATTTATGGTTCTGTTATTAATGCTGAACTAGATTTATTCTTAGAAGCACTTGAAATTCACGATACAACAATAAATGCGAAAAACGGTAATATAGATATTAAAGCTTCAAGCCTACAAAACTCTAATTTAGATTTTGACGATGGCGATAATAGTGTAGAAGCAATGCATTTTGATAATTCTAGCCTTATAATGGGTAATGGCAATAATTATTTTGAAGCTTTTATTATGGGCATGGAATCAAGTATAGCAATGGGCGAGGGTGATAATACTGTTATTGCTGACTATATAAAAGATAATAGTAATATAAATATGGGCGATGGCAATAATGATATGTATGTGCATAATTTAGGTGCAGAAGCTCAAATAGTAGTAGGTAATGGAAATAATATTATTCAAGTTGGGCAAGCAGAAAATAGTGAAAATATTCATGCAATGAAAGGCCCTAGTTTAATTGTGCTTGACCCTAAATATAATGAAACAGCAACTAATGTTAGCTTATCAGAAGAAGATTTTGAAGCAATTCTAGCAACAATTAATACTATACGTGAAGAACGTAAAGCAAATGGTTTGCAGGTTGCCGCACAATCTTCAAGTGAGTATACACCATTAGTTACAGAGGCTAATTTTACACAAAAACATGAAGAGTATAGCGAAAAAAGAGCAAACCGTAGTAATTTTATTGAAGAATTAAAGCAATCTGATAGTAATAGGGCAGAATATAAAGAAAGAATGATTAATGAAAATTCTCTTTCACAATTAAATAAATATCCTGGGTACAATCAAAGTTTTTTAGCATTAGGCGAACATATAGTTAATATTGATAGGTTTTTTCAATAATATAAGCTAGATTTAAGGTAGATTAACTTAGATATATTTTTTCTCTTAAATAATCTCAAATAAAAAAGGCAGATATTATCTGCCTTTTTTCTACTTAAGTTTTTATGCTGCATTATGATTTAATATTTTCAATAACTTCACGTAACATACTTGCTTGAAGTGAAACATTTTTCACCGTATCTGTTGCTTCTTCCATTGATACAGCTAGGTTTTGTGCAAGTTGGCTTGAATCTGTAATTGTACGATTAATATCTTTTGTTGTCATTGCTTGTTCTTCAGCGGCGGTTGCAATTGCTGCAACTTCTTCTGCGGTTGATACACTTAAGTTTACAATACCACTTAAAGTTTCGCCTGCATTTTGCACTTCATTGGTTGCTTTTTGAACCGCAACTATTGTTGTATCCATAGTCTTACTACTTTCGTGAGTATGGTTTTGTATAATGCGAATAGCGTTTTCAACATTTGATGTTGCATCCATGGTTTTTTCAGCTAATTTACGCACTTCATCAGCTACAACCGAGAAACCTCTACCACTTTCACCTGCTCTTGCCGCTTCAATAGCTGCGTTTAGGGCAAGTAAGTTTGTTTGATCAGCTATATCTCTAATAATATTAAGAATATCGCCTATATTTTTTGCATGTGTTGAAAGCTCTTCCATGTTATTTTTCAATTCATTTGAAGAATTTTGCACACTTAGAATATCGCCAACAATTGTGCTTACCGCTTTATGGCCATTTTCAGCATGATTTTGAGTATCAGAAGCATCAATCGCAGCTTGTGAAGCATTTTGTGCTACATCATGAATTGTGTTTTCCATTTCACCCATAGCATTGTTTGCTTTTATCATATAATCAGCTGTATTTTTGGCATCTTCTTGTGCTGTATCAATAGCTTGGCTTAGAAGAGTAGTTGAATTATCTAAAGTTAGAACAATGTCTTCAATTTGCTGAACTATCATATTTTTTATTTGCTGTTCTTTTTCTTTAGCCTCATTTTCTGCATTTACTTTATCAGTGATATTTAAGCCAACTTCAACATGACCAATTTTTTCACCCTTAGTATCATAAAGATAGCTTAAACGCATTTCCATTACTGTACCATTTGGCATAATGTTAATTGCTTGAGATTGCCCTTGCTCTAATTTAGTAATTCCGCAATCAGGTGTATTACATAAGTTGCCACCACGAGTATGGCATGGTAAGCCAATAATTTCCTCTAATGTTTTACCAGTGCCTTGCATACCTGCTTTATTTACCAGTACCCAATTTTTATCCATATCAGTTACAGAAACATTAATTGGCAAAGCATCAAGCACGCTTTTATACCAATGTGTTTGCTCTTTTAATTTGTTTATCATAGTTTTTATTGAATTGGCTAGAACACCAAATTCATCATTTTTATCCATTTTTAATTGGGCGTTTTCATCTCCACTTGCAACTGCAGCAGCATATTTAGCAATTTGTTTAATTGGTTTAGAAAAAGATATAGCAATAAAAACTGCTACTACCATCATCAATAAATTAGCAATAGTGCTAGATATGAAAGTAGTTAAACCCGCTTCATTTTTTGCTTGAAGAACATCACTTACAGGTAAGCCAATAAACCACATGCCAATAATATTGTTATTGTAATTTTTTACAGGCCAATAGGCTGCTATATAATCTTCACCTACAATTGTGCTGTTACCAAAGTATGCCTTGCCTTGACTTAATACTTGGTTTTCAATTGTAGGGTTATTTAGCTTTGTGCCAATAATACGTTTGCCTTGTGCATCTTGAATAGTTGTCATTACGCGTTGTGAATCTTTAAAGAAAGTTACATGTGCATTTAGCAAATTACCTAACCAATCAAGATATTCTGAACTTGAAAGGGAAGCACCAATTGAAAGAGTTCCTATAACATTATTATTTAAAATAATAGGTGTTGTAGCACGTAAAGAAGGGGCTGCAACACCATCTACTATAGCAAAACTTGAATTTCCTTGAAGACCAGAGGCTATAATGCTTTGTGAACTTATACTATCGCCAAATCTTTCATTATTATGGGCTCTTGCTAAAACATTTCCTTTATTATCGGTTATGGTAAGGATACTAGCACCAGAATCTTTCATAATAATATTTGAAAGGTTTATAACTTTTTGTGCATCTTTTTCATAAACAGCGGAAACTAAACCCTCATACTTTGTCGCAAGCTTAGCAGAAGCAACAAAGTCAGTTCCTTTTGCCTGTGTAATTTCATCAAAGTTTTGCTGAGCAACAGAAATAGTATTTGAAAGAGTATCAGTAAGAGTGTTTGAATAATTATAAAATGCTGTAAAGAAAGTTGTTCCTGAACTTATTGCCAAAAGAAGAACTAACGATAACACAAACTTAGTTGTGATAGATAATTTCATAATTATACTCCTATGGAATATCTTAATCCAAAACAAGGAAAGACTTCAAAATACGTTTAGCTAAAAGTTACAATATGGACAATTAAAACAACATGATTTTATACTTTAACGTATGAAATATAAATTACTTTACATTTCATCATAAAATTATTATAAAGTCAATCTAATTTGCTAGAAATAGGCTAAGTATATTTTGTTATTTATCTGTTTTATAAGGGTATTTTTTTTTGAAAAAAATTTCACAACCAAAAGATGGAAAAGTAATTATATAAAATTTATTTTTATAATTTTTCCAAATAAATTAAAATGGTAGATTTAAATACATAATGGAAATTTGGGCTTGTATACCCTGTTTTAGATAATGCTATAGCTTCTTTTTGCAAGGCAGTTTCGTTTACCATTGGGTAAAGTCCGCTTGCAAAGGACAAGTAAAATAGTATGAAATTATAAATATCTTCATCTTTAGCATTTGTGTATTGATATTTTAGAATTTCAATAAATTTGTATTGCTGTGGAACTACATTAATTTTAAATTGAGTAAGGGCTTCAAGTGAAACATTTTTTTCAATTACAGAATAAAGAATTGTATATAATTTCATAAACTGTGGTA
>CAYJFV010000108.1:3702-6080 GCA_964369275.1 uncultured Desulfovibrionaceae bacterium | reverse complement strand
AAGCTATTTTATTTCCTGGTTATTTTGGTACTTCAAAAATTCATACTGAATCAATTCGCTACCATGTCTCAGCCTCATTAGATTCTGTTTTTCGCTTGCTTACCGAACAAATTAGACGCGGGGGCTGTTTTGCATGTGCCGACTATGCTAAAGATTACCCAGCAAGTGCAAACCCCTCAAGTGAATTAGCTATAAAATTTTTACAAAAATTACCTGAAATTAGAAGATTATTAGCAGGTGATGCTCAGGCTGCTTATGAAGGCGACCCTGCCGCAAGCTCTGCTGGTGAAACAATTTTTTGTTATCCCTCAATGCTTGCTTTAACTCACCATAGAATTGCACATGAATTATATAAGCTAAATGTGCCTGTAATTCCTAGAATTATTGCTGAAATGGCTCATTCAAAAACGGGTATTGATATTCACCCAGGGGCAACTATTGGTGAACATTTCTTTATTGACCATGGCACAGGCGTAGTTATTGGTGAAACCTGTATTATTGGGAATAGATGCAGGGTATATCAAGGTGTTACGCTTGGTGCTTTATCTTTCCCTAAAGGTGAAGACGGTATTTTAGTAAAAGGAAATGCACGCCACCCAATTTTAGGTGAAAATGTTATTGTTTATGCTGGTGCTACAATTTTAGGGCGTATAACAATAGGCGATAACTCTATTATTGGTGGTAATGTTTGGGTAACTGATAGTGTTGAAGCAAACTCTAGGGTTTTATTAAATCAACGCTAAATTGATACATTCACTTGTTGACAAAACTTGTTACGTGTTTAAACTTAATACGACAATAATTATTGAGGTATGTTATGCCAAATACATATAATAGAAAAGGTGTTTTTGAAGGAAGTCAGGAAAATATGCAAAACAATATCAATGAACAAGAAATTAAAGAAGAAAATTTAGACGAAGGCGTTTTTAATATCCCTGAAGATATGGAAAATAATCCTTTTGCTCCAGAAAATGAAGCTGAAAATCAGGTAGAAAGTGAAGAAGTGCAAGATTCTGTACCTCTTTGTGCTCAGTGCTTAGTTATTAAAGCAGAAGTTGAAGACGCTAAATTACGCAATTTAGCTGAAATGGATAACTTCAAAAAACGTATTCAACGTGAAAAAGAAGAACATATCCAATACGCCGCTGAAAATGTTTTGCAAGATATTATTCCTGCTATTGATAACCTAGACTTAGCTCTTCAATACGCAAATAATGATGCCTGCAAAGATATTATTATTGGTATTCAAATGACACGCAAACTTATGCTAGATAGCTTAAAAAATCATGGCTTAGTTCAAATTTCAGAAGTAAATGTTCCATTTAATCCAGAAATGCATGAAGCAATTGGGCAAGAAGCAAGTGAAGAAGTTGAAAAAGGCAATGTATTAAAAGTTATGCAAAACGGCTATATGCTAAAATCTCGTTTACTTCGTTCAGCAAAAGTTATTGTAAGTGCTTAGTAGTACACAGTTTATCAAGTAAGGATAAAGGCAAGAATTTGCAAGAAAATAATAAAACATGTAATGAACTTGTAGATATTCAAAGTAATAGCTCTGATATTCCTATTTCTTTAGATAGAGTAGGGGTAACAAAAGTGAAAATACCGCTTATAGTAAAAGATAAAAGCCTTGGCAAACAGCATACCATTGCAGAGGTTGATATGGCGGTAGACTTGCCTGCTCAATTCAAAGGCACACACATGAGCCGCTTTATAGAGTCTTTAGAAGAATGGCGTGCAAAAAACCCTGAGGGGCTTGACTATGCAAGCCTTAAAGTTTTGCTTGAAGATATGCGTATAAAATTAAATGCCTATTCTTCTTACATCAAGCTAAAATTTCCTTATTTTATTACAAGAGAAGCTCCAATTTCAAATGCAAAAGCCCCTGTTGTGTACGATTGTGCTTTTATAGGCGAACATACTCAAGAAGGAAAAACGCATTTTGAATTAGAAATAAAAGTTCCTGTTACTACTGTATGTCCATGTTCTAAGGCAATTAGCAAGGGCGGGGCTCATGGGCAACGAACTGTTATCACACTAAATGTAAGCATGATTAAATTTAACTGGATTGAAGACTTTATTGAACTAGCTAATGCAAGTGGTTCTGCCCCTATATACTCGCTTGTAAAAAGGCAAGATGAAAAAGAACTAACAGAAATGGCTTACGATAACCCCTCATTTGTTGAAGATGTAGCCCGTTCGCTTGCAAATAAAATGAACCAAATGCCTGATATTCTTTCTTATTCTATTCATGCAGAAAGCGAAGAATCAATTCATCCACATAACGCATTTGCTATGCTTACTTCACATTCTAAATAATATTTCACATATACAAAAATAAAGGAATCCACATGGAAAAAAAAGCAAAACTCTATTCA
>CAYJFV010000108.1:0-3692 GCA_964369275.1 uncultured Desulfovibrionaceae bacterium | reverse complement strand
TCTAAAGCAAAAAAGGTATAGTATCTTTTTGCGTTGCTTATTATAAGCGTAATAAAAGGAAATAGAATGGAAAAGAAAAAGAAAATATATTCAACCTTGCCTTCAAGTGAAAAAATTAAACCTATAGTTAAACTTTTACAAGAACAAAAAGCAAATGATATTGTTATTTTAGATGTACAAAAACATTCTCAGATGACTGATATTTCAGTTATTTTAACTGCTGGTAGCCTACGTCATGCAAAAGCTTTAGCTGATAAAATTGCTGAAAAAGTAAAACAAGAAAATTTCGAATTTTTGCATACAGAAGGTTATGAAAGTGCACAATGGATTTTAGTTGATTTGAATGACATTGTTATTCACATTTTCCAAGATGAATCACGTAAGCTTTATAATTTAGAAGCTTTATGGCACGATGCTGAACAAATTTCTGTAAATTAATAAGCTATTAATTTTAAAATTTAAAAAGGGTAGATTGTTTCTACCCTTTTTTGCTTAATCTATTTATTTATAAATTCAAAAGCTTGTTTTTGTATTTCTTCTCTAGCTTTAATATCTAGTGGATGAGCCCATTTTATGCTTTTATCACCTCTAAACCATGTCCACTGGCGTTTTGCATAGGCTCTTGTATTTTTATTCCAAAGTTCACAGGCTTCTTCTAGTGAAATTTTATTCTTCAAGAATAAACCTAGCTCTTGGCAACCAATACCAGACCATGCAGGCATTGCTAAATTATCACATTTAGCTAGGGCTTTTTTTGCTTCCTCAATTGCCCCAATTTCAAGCATAATTTCAGTTCTTTTGTAAAGATATGGTGTTAGCTCCTCAAGGGGCATGCCTATACCTATTTTAAAGCTCTCATACTTACTTTGTGCATGGCTTTCTTTATGCCAATCTGATAATTTTTTTTGGGTATGTGTAAATACTTCTAAAGCACGCAAAATTCTTTGCGTATCGTTAAAATGTATTTTTTGGCTGTATTCAAAATCTACTTCTTGCAAATAATTATATAATGCTTCAATGCCTTTATTTTGAAGTTCTTGCTTTAGGTTTTCACTTACTTCAATTGGAATTTCAGGTATTTGTGCTATGCCCTCAGTAAGAGCTTTAATATACATTCCTGTTCCGCCAACAAAAATTGGTATAGAATTATTTTTATAACAATTTTCAATTTCTTTATGAGCTTTTTCTAGCCATAAACCAAGATGAGTTTTTTCTTCAATATCTAAAAAGCCGTAAAGTGTGTGTGGGTGAGAAGATTTTTCTTCTTCACTTGGTTGGGCGGTGATAATTGGGAAATCTTTGTAGAGTTGACGAGAGTCAGCATTAATGATAGTAATTCCTATGTCGTTTTTAGACATTTTTTTTATGTAAGAGCCTAGTTCTAAGCTAAAGGCAGTTTTGCCTGAAGCTGTAGGGCCAACAATACAGAGGATTTTCATAAAATTTCTCTTTATATAAGTGTTCTTCACTAAATTGTGATGTTTAAAATATATTTTGTGATCTAAATAATTTACAATTCATCTAATATATACTAAATGAAATTATTATTTAGCATAACTTAAAAAGTTCTATACGCAAAATTAATAAACTCTTCAAGATATATTTTACCTAATTAATATATTTTGACTAAGGAAATAAAAAATGATTGGTATTTCAAAACTTTATTGCGGTCAAGTTGAACCGTCTGATGCTCTACGCTATGGCAGAGAATCAGGAAAACTTCCTTCACATTTACTCCAATTCTCAGCTGATAAAAAACCAGTTGTTGTTTGGAATATGACTAAAAGATGTAACCTAAAATGCGTGCATTGCTATGCACATGCTGTTGAAGAAAACCAAGGGGTAGATCCTATTTCTACACAACAAGCTAAAGTAATGATTGATGATTTAGCTGCTTTTGGTTCACCAGTAATTCTATTTTCCGGCGGCGAGCCTTTAATTAGAAAAGATTTAACCGAGCTTGCTCACCATGCTACTTCTAAAGGTATGCGTGCAGTTATTTCAACAAACGGCACATTAATCACCAAAGAAAAAGCTAAAGAATTCAAAGAAGTTGGCTTTTCTTACGTTGGTATTTCACTTGATGGCGGCGAAGAAATTCACGACCATTTCAGAAAAGTAAAAGGCTCCTTCCGTCGTGCTTTAGAAGGCATTAGCTACTGCCAAGAAGAAGGCATTAAAGTTGGCTTACGCTTCACTATTAACAAGCAAAACGTAAATGAAGTTCCTAAAATATTTGATATTCTAAAAGAATATGAAATTCCTCGTGCTTGCTTCTACCACCTAGTATACGCTGGGCGTGGTTCAGAACTAGTTAAAGAAGACTTAGACCATGCACAAACCCGTGAAGTAGTTAATCTTATTATGGACGAAACTCGTAAACTACACGAGGCTGGTACTCCTAAAGAAATTCTTACCGTTGATAACCACGCAGATGGCCCATTAGTTTACTTACGCCTACTAAAAGAAGACCCTAAGCGTGCCGCAGAAGTTTTACAACTTTTACAATACAATGAAGGTAACTCCTCAGGGCGTGGCATTGGCTGTATTTCATGGGATGGGCAAGTACATGCCGACCAATTCCTAAGACATATCAGCTTTGGTAACGTTTTAGAGCGTCCTTTCTCTGAAATTTGGGTAGACCCAAACATTGAATTACTTCATAAATTCAAAGACAAACGCCCACATCTAAAAGGACGTTGTACAAGATGTAGATTCTTAAATATCTGTGGTGGTAACTTCAGACACCGTGCTGAAGCTGTTCATGGCGATATTTGGGCGGATGACCCAGCTTGCTTCCTAACTGATGAAGAAATTACAGGCGAAATGTTATAATAAAAATAAAAGGAAGTTAATAACTTCCTTTTTCTATTTATAGGTAAATTTCATGCTTACAATTCCACAACTTGGTTTTCTTATGGCATTTGGTGCATTAGGTACCTTATGCCGATATCTATTAAGCACCTTCCTAAATAAATTCTTCGTGTTCCCCTACCTTTGGGGAACAACAATCGTTAATATTATCGGCTGTGCCTTATTTGCCCTTGTCTATGGTTTATCACTAAAGTATGAAATACCACCGCTATACAGAACCCTATGCATGACGGGCTTCTTAGGTGCTTTTACCACCTTTTCCGCAATGATACATGAAGCACATTCATTATTATTAGAAAATCCGCTAATAAGCCTTATGTACATTATAATACATCTAAGTGTAGGGATTATAGTTTTTGCAGGTATTGTATATTTCTTTAAGTAAAATTTTCTTTTTTATGCCTCCGGCGGCTTAGGGGCGGTCAAGCCCCTAAGAACCCACGTCAACAAAATTACTTCGTAATTTTGTTTTCCTTTTCATAGCATACATAAATCACTTTCTAGCTATATTTTCGTGGCTAAGGCGATTAACGGAAGTTTGACTAGTAAATGGTAGTCAAGTACAAAAGGTAATATGTGCAACACTTGCTATCGCAAGTGAGAAAATGTATACATAAAACACTTAACTTTTTCACTTGTGTAACAAGTGCTGAAAAGTTTATTTTAAAGCAAGCTACCATTTACTAGTCCAACTTCCGTTATTCGCCTTAGCCACGAAAATGTGTGATGAGAACATACTAAGTGAGCAAGAAAAGGAAGAGAGAATGCCCTTGAAAAATGCTTACATTTTTCAAGGGCATTATTGATGACGTGGGTTC
>CAYJFV010000107.1:5720-6083 GCA_964369275.1 uncultured Desulfovibrionaceae bacterium | reverse complement strand
GCTTTAAATTAGTAATTATTATCTAAAAATAATTTAATAAATCTAATATTTTAAAATCTAAATTATTTTTATTTATTTTATTCAATTATTTCAATATATTATTTATAAGTATCTGTTATATAATATTTTTTAAAAAAACTCTAGAAAAACTCTTGTTTTTTTAATTAAAATAAGCTATAAAGGACTTGTCTATAAAAAAATACCTTAATTTCGTACACTTCTATTTAGCGTATTTTGTATATATTTGCTCATATATTTAGACAAAAATTTATTTTTCAATTTCTTAAACCTTAATGAAATTACTATGCCACAGGTAGCTACAAGAATTAATGATGACCAAGAAAAATGGCTAAAAGATTACTT
>CAYJFV010000107.1:0-5710 GCA_964369275.1 uncultured Desulfovibrionaceae bacterium | reverse complement strand
AGAATCGTATACAAATTTTTCCCCCGAATTTTGTATTTATTTGCTCAAAGATTCATATTTTTTTACTTAAACTCTTTCTTAAACTAAGGAAATAACTATGCCACAGGTAGCCGCAAGAATTAATGACGATCAAGAAAAATGGCTTAAAGACTATTTTAGAACCAAAAGTGCTGGCGCTGAATTTATTCTACCTTGGGCTGTAGATATCTTTTTTAGAGGTATTAGCTCAATTAAACAAGAATTTACAGAAGCTGAACTTAAAACTATTGTAAGAATTTATAAAGATGCACGCATTTCACCTGAGCAAACTAGAATTTCATACTTACTTTTAAGACTAAATGAAGCATGCGAACGCGATAATATTATAGAAATGTATTCAGCAAGTCGCCCAAGTTTAGAAAGTAAATTAAAAAAATTAGACGATACGCAAATTACCGCACTTATTATTTGGGCTTCTGCTTTTTGGGTAAATAAATCTTACTCAGCTGAAGACTTAGATAAGTATATAGCAAGCTAATATGATAATTACATACAAAGGTTTATGGCATAAAATGCCCATAACTAAACAAGAATGCACAGCTTTTTTTCAAAAAGTTTGTGCATTTCATGCTCTTAGCAATATAAATTTTGAAATATATATTTGTGATGATAAAGAAAGTAGAATATTAAATAATAAGCATCTTCAATGTAATTCACCTACAAATGTACTTTCTTTTAATGAAGACTCTAATATTATAGACGATTTTTTCAATTCATCTGAATTAGATAAGAATGAATTACAATCATTTTTGGGTTCACTTGCATTAAGTATTGATACTTGTAATCGTGAAGCTTTTTTATATAAGCAAGAAAAGGCTGATTATGCAAAGTCTTTACTTCTTCATGGTTTTGCACATTTACTTGGTTATGACCATGGCGAAGAAATGGACTTTTTTTGTAATGAAGTAAACCACTTATTACAATAATAAAAGAGTAATACTTTTTTTATTGTTCTTTTAAAATTGCAAATAGCAAAATTTGACGAAATAATATATTTCTGCTAAAAAAGAAGAAAATTCTTTTATAAGGTTTCTTCATGGAAAAAATAAATAAAGAAAATGTTGTTGCAGTTATAACAACTTATAATGATTATGAAAAAACTATTGCTTGTTTGGAAAAAGTTCATAAACAAATAGATATTCCTTCAAGAATTGTTGTTGTTGATAATGGTTCGCAAAATCATTATATTGATTCTTTATTAAAAAAATGGAAAGACTTAGCAAATCAATATAATTTACCAGAACCAAAAGAATTTTATGCTTCTGAAAGAATAACAAATGATCCTTTAATTTTATTAAGACTATCAGAAAATGAAGGATATCCTGCTGCATTAAATTCTGCTATTAACTTTCTACTCTATGATAAAAACTGTACAGCTTTTTGGTTTATGCATAATGATACTTTACCAAAAAATTATACTTTATCTTCATTATTACACCATTCAGTTGAAGAAAGTAAAAAAGAACAAATTGCATATCATATTATTGGAACTACTGTATTAGAAGCAGAAAGAGAAAATTTAATGTGTGCTGGTGGTGGCACTTTTTCTAAATATTTTGGAAAAGTACGCTTATTAGATGAAGGTATTTTTAGATATAATTTACCGCCTAGAAAAAGCACAATTGAAAATTTAGATTTTATTTACGGTGCTTCAATGTTAATTCGCCGTGAAGTTTTTGAAAAAATTGGGCTTTTTAATGAAAAATTATTCCTATTTTTTGAAGATGTTGAATTTTCAATTAGGGCAAAACAAGCTGGTTTCAATTTAAACTGGGCTCCTGGTGCTGTTGTTCGTCATATTGGACCTGTACCTGGAAGAGCTGCTCCTGTACGTACATTAAACCCAAGTATAACTGAAAGTGAAGAATTACCACAAACGGCTGACTATTATAATATACGTAACAGATTTTATTTATTAAAAAAATTCCAGCCTCGTTCATTTTTCTTTGCTTTATATACTTTACCATTAATTCTATCTACAAGATGGTTTAAAGGGCAAAAATCTCGCTTTAATAATGTACTCAAAGCCGTTTCTGACGGAATAAAACTTAATTAGGGGCAAGAATGAATACTATAGAAGCAATTAAAAACAGAAGATCAGTTCGTAAATACAAGGCAGATGAAGTATCTGACGAGCATTTACAAATTTTACTTGAAGCAGCAATGCTTGCACCAAGTGCTGGTAATGCTCAGCCATGGGAATTTATTATAGTAAAATCCAAAGAAGCAAGGGAAAAAATTGCACAAGTTAATCCTTTTGCTCAAATGGCAATAGAAGCTCCACTATCAATTATTGTTTGTGGTAATTTAAAAGAAGAAAAATACCCTGGTTTTTGGCAACAAGATTGTTCAGCTGCTCTTCAAAACTTAATGCTTGCAGCTGTTGAATTAGGTTTAGGCACTGTTTGGACTGGCGTTTACCCTGTTGAAGAACGTGTAAAACAAGTACAAGAATATTTTAATATGCCTGAACATATTTTACCAATGGGCATAGTAGTAGTTGGCCATCCTGACCAAAAAACTGGCACAGTTGATAGGTTTAAAGCTGAAAAAATTCATAATGAAAAATATTAAAGGGTTCTTATGGATGCACTAGAAGTTATTTTTAATAGAAGATCAGTTAGAAAATATAAATCAGATGAAGTTTCTGACGAACAAATTAATATTTTACTAAAAGCTGCTATGCTTGCACCTAGTGCAAAGAATATGCAACCTTGGGAATTTATTGTTGTAAAAAGTCAAGAAACAAGAAATGCAATTGCTAATGCACACCCTAATGCAGCAATGGTCAAAGATGCCCCTGTTGCAATTGTAGTTTGTGGTGATACACAAAAAGAAGCATTTGCTGGCTACTGGCAACAAGATTGTTCAGCTGCCACACAAAATATTTTGCTTTCTGCTCATGCTCTTGGCTTAGGAACTGTTTGGACTGGTGTTTACCCAAAACCAGACAGGCATGAAAGTATAAGAAAAATGTTCAATATTCCTGCTCATATAATACCTTTATGTGTTATTGCTGTAGGTTATGCTAACCAAGATTTACCAGAAGTAAATAGGTTTGATACTTCAAAAATTATATATGAAACATATTAGTTTTATTATATATTTTTAAGTTATGAACATTTTATTCACAAATAACAAAAATTATGAACATTCATTAACAAACTTAAGTTGATAATTATAAATGAACATGAACTTGTTACTGAATGTATATAATATGTTCTTGTTTTGTTCAAAAAAAATAATTATATTTTGAGAACTTAGTATAGTTATGCACAAAATCACACAGTGATTAACAATAAACAAAGGAATTAAATTAAATGTATTGTACTTTTAAAAGAGAAGATGTAATTCAAGGATTAACTAAAGCTATAGGAATTGTTCCTTTGAAAGCGGGTGCTTCATATTTGCGTTCATTATGGATTGAAGCAAAAGATGATTCATTAAGTATTATGGCCACTGATGCCTCAACAGAATTTACAGGAAAATACAAAGCACAAGTTACAACTTCTGGTAATGTTGGTGTAAATGCAAAAGTTTTTGTAGACTTAATTAATAAGCTTCCTCAAAATTCTACAATAAGCTTAAATTATGATAATGATAAAAAATTACTTCATGTTGAACAAGGTAAGTCTTCTTACAAATTATCAACAGCTGATCCTTTATGGTTTAAACCATTAGATGAATACCCTGAAGAAAATTCAGTTCTATGGTCAGGTGATTTCTTTCAAGAAGTTATTGATAAAACATATTTTTGTATAGCTGATGATGAAACAACTGAACAACTTTCTTGTTTCTTTATGAAAAAAATTCAAGATAGAATTGATTGTTGTGGATTAAATGGCCATCAATTAGCTGTAGTAAACTTAGTTAATGAAGAATTAGCAAATTTACTTCCTGAAAATGGTTTGCTTATTCAGAAAAAATCTGTTTCAGAATTAAAAAAATGGTTAATTGGTAAAGATATTGAATTAAATATCACTGATTCTAAAGTTTTCTTTAGAAATGATGAAAAAACAGAAGTTCTTTCTTTTAAACGTGCCTTCTATAATTATCCTAATCATACAGTATTTTTAGATAGATTAAAAATTGAAAATCCATCAATTCTTACAATAGATAGAAAAGAAATGCTTGAAGCTTTAAACCGTATTTCTTTATTCAATAGCGAATTAGAAAAAAGCACTTTCTTTACTCTTTCACAAAATACGCTAGAACTTTCAGCTAAAGGGCAAGAAGTTGGTTCTGGTAAAGAAGTAATTGAAGTTGAATATAATGGAAGCATTGAACAAATTGCTTTTGCTACTCGTCAAATTCGTGATATTTTGGAAAACTTTATTTCTGAAAAAGTTACTTTTTGTATTACTGGTACGGAAAGCCCTTGTGGTGTAACTGGTGAACAAGATGTTAATTATAATGTTATTGTTATGCCTGTAAAGATTGCTCAAACTTCTGTATATGACGACTAGGCTATATTGCTAAATTTATTCTTTTGCGTTTTTTCTGCTAAAAAGATAATTTTTTATTCAGTTTATGCATGTTTTTATAAACTGCACTTCATAAAAAATTCCTTTTTATTGAAAATTCCACAAAATTTATAAATTTATAAATATAAGCTAGAGAGTGCTTGCTAAATAAATAAAAAAAGAGAAAAAAATGTCTGATATTAAAAATATGTACCACAAAATTGTGGAAGATGGTTTCCCAGAAGAATTTACAATTAACTTTGATAAAACAGTTTTAAAATATAAAAAACGTGTTTGGTCCTTAGATGGCGAAAATCGCGGTTTAAGATATGGTGAAAACCCCGACCAACCAGCGGCTTTATACGAGCATGTAGAAGGCAATATTGTTATTGACGGCAAAGAATACAAAAAAGCTAATAATGGTATAGTAGCTTCGCTTACAGAGGCTCAAATGCTACAAGCAGGAAAGCACCCTGGAAAAACAAATTTAACTGATGTTGATAATGGAATTAATATACTTCAATATCTTACTGTAAAGCCTGCTGCGGTTATTTTAAAGCATAATAACCCATCTGGTGCGGCTTGGTCTGATATTTCACTATTCGACGCATTAAATAAAGCTTTCTATGCGGATAGAATTGCAGCTTTTGGTGGTGCAGTTGTTGTTAACCGTGAAATAGATAAAGAAGCGGCTGAATTTTTAGCTACTTCTTATTTTGAAGTTATTGCTGCTCCTTCATTTGCTGAGGGTGTTTTAGAAATTCTAGCACAAAGAAAGAATTTAAGAATTTTAGAATTTCCACAATTAGCTGAATTAGAAAAATATGCTTATTCACCTTACTTAGATATTAAATCACTTACAGATGGCGGATTAATTTTACAGCAATCTTTCATTAACAGAATTAAAACGGTTGATGATTTTATTCCTGCAACTGCAACTGATAAAGAAGGCACCGATTATGTTGCACGTAAGCCAAGTAAAAAAGAAGCAGAAGATTTACTTTTTGGTTGGGCTGTTGAAGCTGGTGTAACTTCAAATTCTGTTTTATTCGTACGCGATGGAGCAACTGTTGCTATTGGTACTGGCCAACAAGACCGCGTAGGTTGTATTGAATTAGCAATTCATAAAGCCTATACAAAATATGCTGATGTTCTTACTTTTGAAGCGTACAATATGTCTTTATACGAATTACAATTAAAAGCTTTAT
>CAYJFV010000106.1:0-6241 GCA_964369275.1 uncultured Desulfovibrionaceae bacterium | reverse complement strand
AATAAGTTCATAACCCATTTCATTAAATAAAGCCGACATTTCCCTTACTTTACCCTCGTTATGGCTTGCAAGAATTATTGTATTATTTTGCATTTCTATCACCTATTGTTTTGTATGTATCGCTAAACCATTCATCAAAGTTTTTTGCACTTTTATGTGAAGCAAAAAATTCTGCTTTAACTTTTAAATAGTATATATTTGGAATATTGAACTCTTTCAATTTTACAAAATCTTTATGCGTGCAAACAATTTGCATATTTAAACTTTGTAGAAAATTCGCATCTTCTTGAGTGAATTTATGATGATCTTTATAATATTTAGTTAGTTGTGCTTTTTTATTAATAAAATTTGTTACACTTTTATAGGCTTGTTCGGGCTTGCCTATACCTGTAATAAATGCAAAATCTTTATCAACACTAAAAGCACATTCTTCGTCTTCGCCCACTAAAGCAATTGGATTTAAATGAAAACCAAATAAGGCTCTATTATATTTATAGAATTTTTTATCAAAATTATTACAAATATCTTCCCATTCTTCTTTATTTGCTTTGATTAAAAAAGCACTTGCATCTTTTAAAGCTGTTTTTGGCTCTCGCCAAGTACCACTAGGAATAACTTTATTAAAACCGAAAGATAAGTCTATTTTTGATAACAGAACTAAATCAATATCTCTTTCAATTTTTAAATGAGAAAAACCATCATCTAGTATAAAAAGTTCAGGCGATAAATTTTCCTGTGCAAATTTTGCACCTTGTACTCGATTAGGGTCTACCACCACTAAAGCGGGTTTTTGTATAGATAAATTTGCATTTGCCAAGGCTAGCATAAGAGGTTCATCGCCACATTCACTTGCTTTATGGTTTTTCGGCTCTACTAGTAAAGGAGTTGTTGGAGGCTTTGCCCCGTACCCTCGTGATAAAATTACTGCCTTTAGTTCTTCTTTATTTGCAAAATTAATAAGATATTCAACTATAGGGGTTTTGCCTGTTCCACCCCATGAAATATTACCAACACTTATTACAGGAATATTTGCTTTATATTGCTTCCCCTTTTTATAGTTTTTACGCCTAATTTTCATAATATACGCGTAAAGAAATGCTAAAGGAAAAAGCAGAAAAGAAAATAGACTATATAGGTTTATTCTTGCCATAGAAAATATTTTTAGCTAATTTGAATTTTTAAGCAAGTGTAAAATAAAGTAAATTTATTTTATACAAAAAACTGCTTGATAAATTTAGTAGATAGTGGCAAAATAACTCACTCTAAAATCTAGTTTAGAATGATAATACTGCATATTGCAATAATAATATTGGAGCTTTTATGAAAAAAATATTTTATATCTTTCCTTTAATTTTATCCTCAATGTTTTTAGCGGGCTGTTCTAACAACGAAGAACAAGCGGTAGTAGCAAAAGAGCCACAAGCTATTTCTGTTGCGGTTGTTGATGTTGAACGCGGCGATGTACCAGTATACATTCACGCTGTAGGAAACATAAAAGCTACTGAATCTGTGCAAATTGTTTCACGTACAGGCGGAGAATTACTTGAAATATTTGTTTCTGAAGGCGACAACGTAAAAAAAGGCGACCCTCTTTTCTCTTTAGATAAAAAACCTTTAGAAGTTGCATTACAAGCTGCAAATGCAGGCTTACAATCTAATACTATTCAGCTAAAAAAAGCAGAAGACGACTTAGAGCGTGTAATGGAACTTTCAAAAGTAGGTTCAGTAAGCACAGACCAAATTGAGCAAGTAACTACTCAAGTAAATTTATTACAAACAGCCATTAAAGTAGATAGAGCAAATGTTGAAAATGCAACTTTAAATCTTTCTTATGCAGATATTAAAGCACCAATTTCAGGACGAATTGGAGCTATAAACATAGATAAAGGTAACTTACTAAGTGCGGGGCAACCAGTTCTTACTTCTATTGATAATATTGAAACTGTTGAAGTTACGTTTTATGTTCCAGAAAGATATTTAGCTGCTCTTTTACAAGGCAAAAAAGACCATGAAACAATGCCTGTAAAAGCTACTACCGTTGACGGCATTGAAGCTATGGGCGAACTTACTTTTATTGGTAATGTATCACCTTCAACTAGTACAGTTATGTTAAAAGCAGAATTTGCAAATTCTGAGAATATGCTATGGGTAGGACAATTTGTAGATATCGCCGTTACTGTTGATATTCTTGAAGATGTAATGATTGTGCCTGAAAAAGCTGTTGCTCTTGGTCCAGAAGGTCCAATTGTGTACACAATAAAAAACAACGAAGCTACTCTTGAAAAAGTTGAAATTGGCTTTGAAGAAGGCGGGTATACTGTAATTTCTTCAGGTATAAAAGACCGCGACACAGTAGTTGTTGATGGACATGTTAAATTATTTGATGGTGCAAAAGTAACTATTATCAACAATAAATAATGAGAAAATAATATGAATATATCTGCTATTTTTATTAAAAGACCAGTTGCAACGCTGTTGTTAATGCTTGGTATGCTTTTCTATGGTATTGTTGGCTATAGGGCTTTACCTGTTAACGACATGCCTAATATAGAATTTCCATATATTATCGTAGTTGCCATGATACCTGGTGCCGACCCTGAAACTATGGCAACCTCTGTTGCGAAGCCACTTGAAGCTCAGCTTTCAAGCGTAGCTGGTATTAAAAGCATGAGTTCAGAAAGTAGGCAGGGTATCACTTCTGTTTTTATTGAATTTGAACTTGATGAAAATATAGACTCGGCTGCATTAGACGTACAAGCCGCTATTAGTATAGCCGCTGCTTCAATGCCAGATGCTATGCCTACACCTCCAATTTATTTCAAGCTTAACCCAGATTCTCTACCAATTATTAACATTGCAATCACTTCTGATTCAATGACACTTCAGCAAATTACTGAATACGCTGAAACCTATATTGCACAAGAACTTTCAATGATTAGTGGCGTTGCTCAAACACGTATTAGTGGTGCAAAGCGTTATGCTGTTCGTGTGCAGATTGACCCTGCTCGTATGGCGGCTATTGGTGTTGGTGTTGATGAAATTGTTAATGCTGTTGGTGCGGCTAACGTAATTTTACCAACTGGTGTGTTACAAGGTGAAAACCGCTTACGTAACATTAAAGTTGATGGGCAATTACACACAGCAAGTGAATTTAGCAATATTATTATTGCTTGGAAAAATGGTTCACCTATCCGCCTAGGTGATGTTGCAGACGTGCTAGATAGCGTTGAAGCACGTGACCAAAAGGCATGGATTGATAACGAAGAAGGTATTGTTGTACAAGTTGTACGCCAACCTGGTGGTAACACAGTAGAGCTTGTACAAAGAATTAATGAAGAATTACCAGGTATTTTAGCAACTCTACCACCATCTTTAGAAATGGAAGTTGTAAAAGATAACTCTATTTTTATTCGCGACTCACTACACGAAGTTATATTTACATTATGGCTTACAGTTTGCCTTGTTGTTATTGTTATTTTCGTATTCTTACGTGATATTACAGCAACAATTATTCCTTCACTTGCCTTGCCTTTCACCATTATGGCTACCTTTGCAGCAATGTATGCACTAGGTTTTACCTTGAATAACGTAAGTATGATGGCATTAATCCTAGCCGTTGGGCTTGTTGTGGACGATGCTATTGTTATGCTTGAAAATATTATTAGACACAGAGAAATGGGTAAAAGTCCTTATGATGCCGCAATGGACGGCTCAAAAGAAATTGGCTTTACCATTGTTTCTATGACTGTTTCTTTGTGTGCTGTTTTCGTACCAATTTTATTCATGCCTGGTTTAGTAGGTAAAATGTTTTTTGAATTTGGCGCTGTTATGATTATAGCCCTTTCTATTTCTGGGCTTGTTTCAATTTCACTTACACCAATGCTTGCAAACCAACTTTTATCTTCTCATAAACATCATGCTCAGCATGGCTTCTTTGGCTTACTTACAAGAATGTTAGATGCTTTGCACCGTGGCTATGCAAAAAGTTTAGTTGTAGTTATGCGATTTAAGTTTACAACTTTTATTGCCTCACTATCTCTTCTTGTGCTTATGGGCTTCTTGCTTGTAAAGCTTGATAAAGGTTTCTTCCCTGATATGGACGGCTCTTCCATTGTGGTAAATACTAAAGCAGAAGAATCTATTTCTTTCGATGCTTTAGCCGCCGCTCAAGCAACCTTACACGAAACACTATTAGAAGACCCTGCAATTAAAAACTTCGTATCAAGTGTTGGTGGTGTGTCTTTCTTCGAACGATCAAATACTGGTACTATTGATATTGTTCTTTACCCACCAAGTGAACGTGACGATGTTAATGTTGTAATTGAAAGACTACGTAAAAGCCTAAACACTAACCCTAACTTACAAGCATTTGTAATGAACGGAACGCAAACTGGCGGTGGCGGCGGGCAAGGTTCAGATTCTTACGCTCTTATCGGTACTGACCTTGATATACTACACGAAACTGCTTTAGAAATTGAAGCTGAATTAAAGAAAAACCCTTTAATTCGCGATGTTTCAAGTGATTTGGAATTGAAAAACCCTATTATTGAATTTAAAATCAATCGTGATTTAGCAACTTCATTAGGTATTTCAGTTATGCAAATTGAAAGCACTTTGTACTCTGCCTTTGGTCAGCGTGAAATTTCAACTATATATGATGACTTATCTAACTATAAAGTAATTATGGAAGTTTCACCTGAAATGCAAAAACAAGGCACTTCAATTCTTTCAAAACTCAATCTAAAAACTTTCGATGGAAGACTTATTCCTTTAGAAACTTTAGTCACTGAAGAGTTAAAAACTGGTCCTTTATCTATTGGCCATATTGGTCAATTCCCGTCTGTAGTATTTTCTTTCAACCTTGCAGAAGGTCAATCACGTAACGTGGTTATTCCTGTATTGAACGAACTGTTTGAAAATATGGTGCCTGATAGCGTAAGCTTTAGAACGTATGGCGGCACAGAAGAATATGAATCTTCAATGTCTGGTATGCTTACACTTGTATTAGTTGCACTTGTGCTAATATACCTAATTCTTGGTATTTTATACGAAAGCTTTATTCACCCAATTACTATTTTATCTGGTTTACCTGCGGCGGCAGTAGGTGCATTTATTGCCCTATTTCTCTTTGACCAACAACTAAATATGACTTCAATACTTGGTGTTATTATGCTTATTGGTATTGTTAAGAAAAATGCTATTATGATTCTTGACTTTGCACTTGAAGCTCAGCGTCATAGAGGTATTGATGCTGAAAGTGCGGCGGTTGAGGGTTGCCTAACTCGTTTTAGACCTATTATGATGACAACTCTTGCTGCTATCATGGGTGCTTTACCACTTGCACTTGGCGTAGGCGAAACTGGTGCTGATATGCGTATTCCGCTTGGTGTTAGTATTGCTGGTGGTTTGGTGTTCTCTCAGGTGGTTACCTTGTACATTACACCTGTATACTTTGTGTATCTTGAGCGTTTTTCTCAATTCTTATATAGTCTTGTACCAAATTTTTGGAAACGTAACGATAATACAGAAACTGAGTAATTCATTATTCAAAGCCCTATTCTATTACAAAATAGGGCTTTGTAATTTAAAGGGGAATGCATGCTTGAAAACATTTTTTCACAGATAAAAGAAGTAAGTGCGGCAATAATAAAAAATCCTGAGAATGGATTATATTTAATATGTCAAAGGGCTATAGATGACGATTGCCCACTGCTATGGGAATTTCCTGGTGGAAAAAAAGAAAAAGATGAAAGCATTGAAGAATGTATAATCAGAGAAATGAAAGAAGAACTTGCTGTTGATATCGAAATTGAAGATATCTATGCAGAAACATATACAACTTTCAATGAAAAACCTTTGAAGTTCACTTTTTTCTTATGTAATATTACTTGTGGTGAAATCAAGCTGAATGTGCATGCTCAAATAAAGTGGGAGAAAGCAACCAATTTTCATCTATACGAATTTTTACCTGCCGATGTGGAAATTTGCGAAAGTTTAGCTGAAATAGAGAGACTTTTGGAGTAAAGGTGGATTAACTTAAATAAATTTTTTGCTTTTTTTCTAGGAAGAAACCAAAAAGGGGTTTCATTTTGGGGTGATTTTTACCTTACAAGGAAAGAGTTGTTTATTCTTAAATATAAGAAATTATGCAATATCTTATACTTACAAGGCAAAAATTAACAAAACTCACCCCCTTTAGTTCTCTCCCCTCGCCCCCTCTTCCTTAACCCCCATTACCAAA
>CAYJFV010000105.1:0-6256 GCA_964369275.1 uncultured Desulfovibrionaceae bacterium | reverse complement strand
TTTTTAAGATTTTTTTTTATTTTAGTCAATAGAAAGCTTTTTGCATTTAAAAAATAGTTTATTTTAGAAAAATATAATTTAATGACTTTTTTGCTTCTTATTTTGCTATATTTCATAAAATTCGATAAGAATTTGCTATGTTTTTGATTTTTTTTTATAAAATTGAATGTGGCGTGTGTTCTAAAATTTGTACAAAATATTTGAGTGTGGAAGATCACTAATAGGCAAAAGCTCATAATTTAGAAATATACCCTAGAAAATAGTATAGTTTATCTTGACAGCGTAAATAGAAAAAGGCTATTAATTTTCAATATAAAAAATACAAAATGCTTAAGATTTTCTTTCAAAATCAATTTTGAAATCTTCACCAAAAGATAAATAAAAATTATGAAAACAATTAAAATAGATGAAATTGACTATAAACTGCTCGAAAATTCAGTAAAAAAACTTTCAGAAGGTAAAGTTTTTATTATAGGCGATTTAATGCTTGATACCTATTTAATAGGCGATTCTAGCCGTATTTCCCCAGAAGCTCCTGTTCCAGTAGTGAAAATAGATGAAACGAAGCAGGTTTTAGGTGGTGCGGGGAACGTTGCACGCTCTATAGTAAGCCTTGGCGGAGAGGCACATATTTCAGGTATAGTTGGTAAAGACTATCAAGCTACTGAAATGCAAGAACTATTTGAGGCAGATAGTGTGCAAACTAAACTTTATCCTTCTGCTAGGCATACTACTACAGTAAAAATGAGAGTCCTTGCTCGCGGTCAACAAATGCTTAGAATGGATAAGGAACATATTTCGCCTTTAGAAAAGGAAGACTTAGATAATTTTCTTGCTTTGCTTGAATTAAGCCTTGCAGATTATGAATATGTAATAGTTTCAGATTATGCTAAAGGTGTAGTAACTAAAGAACTTATGGCTTTTCTTACTTCTTACATAAATAAAGAGGGTAAGAAGTTAAAAATATTTGCAGACCCTAAACCTGAAAATAAAGAACTTTACAAAAACTTGTTTTTACTTACCCCAAATGCTAAAGAAAGTGCTGAATTATCACATAAATCTATGCAAACATTAGATGAAATAAAGATTGCGGGCAAAAGTTTAAAAGAAGAGCTAAAGCTTGATAACTTGCTTACCACACTTGGGGCACAAGGCATGGCTTTGTTTTCTTCTTCTGATACTATATGGCACATTCCTACAAAGGCACGCCAAGTTTTTGATGTAACTGGTGCTGGCGATACTGTAATTGCTTCTTTAGCACTTGCCTTATCTGCCAACATTCCGCTTCTTGAAGCTTGTATATTAAGTAATTATGCTGCTGGGGTGGTTGTGGCAAAAGTTGGCTCTGCAACCGTAAATCAAGAAGAAATGTTAGCGGCTATAAAAAAAGATTTTGGTTTAGCTTAGCTAAAAAACAATTATTAAGAAATTACCATGCAAGAAGTTCAAAATATTACAAATACTACAAATATGAATACTGCAAGTAAAGAAAGTGGTTTTCTTTCTTTATTTCATTTTGTATTACTATTTGTTTTTATTGCTCTATACTCATTACCATTTATTTTGAAACCTGAATTATGGCTGAAACATTATAGCGATTATGCTTTAGCTTTAGATTATATTCGCGAGAATGGTTTTCAGCTTGCAGTGCAAATTTCAGACGGGGTATACTTACGCGAATTTCCTTTTGCTTTTTGGGTGCTTGGCTTTTTTACTAATTTCTTTCCGCACATAAGTAACAGCATTTTACTTATAAGCTTTTATATTGCTTCACTATTTTTGTTTGCATTTTCAGTATATATACTTGGCTATGCTTTGTTTTTTTCAAGCAGAGTTGCAATAAGTGCTAGTTGCATTGCTTTAACAAGTTTTTTTGCTATTGGCTACACACCTTTTGCTGGTTATGATTTATATTTTGTTGCCTTTGTGAATTTGAGCTTAGCTTTTGCATTTAGGGCATATATTAAACCAGTAGCACCTGTTTTCTTATTTCTTGCTTTTATTTTTATGACATTTGGTTTTTTTGCAGGTGGTTTTTTTGCCTATGCCTTAAGAATTTTTACTAGCATTACTTTCTTAATTCTTTGCGGTAACTTTTCGCGTTTTAAAAGAAATGATGTATACATTTTTACACTTAGCTTTTTAGCTGTTCTTATTGTTGCCTTTGTTTTATTCTATACGGCAGGGCATAGAGAATACGTTGCTTTATTATCTGACTTCACAACTTTTCAAAAAGCTTTAGAAAGTTGGGAACTTGCAACGCATGCAGTATATTATGTACTTGCAATTTTATTTGTATTTCTACCTTATATATTTATCTTTTTCTTTATAAATACTCCTAAGGCTTTTGCACCTGTAGTGTCGGCTATTAAAGGAGTAAAGCACCGCTTAAGCAAAAAAGAAAGTAAAGAAGTAATTGAGGAAGAAATTGAAGAAGAGCTTGAAGACGAATTTCAATCTGAAACTTTATACCCATTACTACGCACTGATAAAGAAGAAATTAATGAAGAAGATATTGATATTAACTCGCAAATCCAAATTAGTGAAGAAGAGCTAAAACTTAGAAAGAAAAGAAGCCGATTATCTTCCTTATTTTTATTTTCTGTTTTATTCTCAGGGCTTTTCTTATTATGTGTTTTTCCTATTTCTACTTTTACCTATGTATTATTTCTTTCGCCTGCTTTTTCCTTACTTTTTGCAAAGCAAGTATATAAATTATCAGAACAAAAAAGTAGAGTGTTTTTTAGCTTAATTGCTTGGCTTATACTTGCTATTGGCGTTATGTGCATTGCTTCTGGAATGTTGCCTGAATGGGGTAGGCTATACCCAAGCTTCTTTGCAACTTTACCCAAAACTCTTGAAGCTGTAATTCTTAGCCCATCAAAAGGTGCCTTCTTTCTTTTTGGTGCTATGCTTATTGCATTATCGCTTATTTATTTGTTTTCTAATAAAAGCAATGTGGGCAAAAGTCTTTTGAGATTGATAATGTTTTTTGTAGTCTTATCATGGGGGCTTAACTTTATTATTTATTCGCACGTAGAACTGCAAGTTACTGCAACTCAACAAATTGTTGAAAGTGCAAAAACTACTAGCGAAACAAATTCAACTAACTAAAGGGAAAATATGCAAATGCAAATACTTGTTTTTTGTGTTTTTGTTGTTATTGCTTACCTTTGTGGCTCAATTCCATCAGGCGTAATTATTGCTAAGTGGGCAAAAGGTATAGACCCAAGAACTGCTGGTTCTAACAACCCTGGCTCTACAAATGTCGCCCGTTTATGCGGTTTTAAATACGGTGTTATGACTCTTGCTGCAGACTTACTTAAAGGTTTATTGCCTGTTGCTATAAGTATGCAATTTATAAATAACCCTATTATGCTTTCAATTATAGCATTATCTGCCATATTTGGGCATTTGAAATCTGTATTTCTTGGTTTTGAGGGCGGTAAAGGGGTTGCAACCCTACTTGGGGCATTACTTCCTTTAGTTTTTCCGCCAATGTTAGCTGGGGCGGTAGTTTGTGTATTTATTATTTGGCGTTCTGAATATGTTTCACTTGGGGCATTAAGCATGGCGGCAACTCTTCCATTTTTCTGTTTAATTATGGGGCATTTTGAGTATATTCCCCTAACAATTATAACTTTAATGATAATTTTTTGGACGCATAGAGCAAATATTGAAAGACTAGCAAAAAATGAAGAAAAACTATGGCGTTCAAAAAAAAGCAAAACTAATGAAAATTAAAATATCTACAATTTAGGAGATCTTATGCCAGTTGTATTGATTGTAGATGATGACAATGCTCATCGCATGATGCTATCTACCCTAATAGGTGGCTGGGGCTATGAAACCGCAGAAGCAAATGATGGTAAAGTAGCTATAGAAATGGTAAAAAAGCAAAGCTATGATTTAGTGCTAACAGATATTCGTATGGCAGAAGTCGATGGTATTACAGCACTTGAAGAAATTAGGGCTTATAACCCGTCTATTCCCGTTGTGGTAATGACGGCATGGTCTACTGTAGATAAGGCTATGCAAGTTCTTCATGCAGGTGCAGCAGATTATTTAACAAAGCCGCTTGATTTTGACGTGTTACGCTTTGCCCTAAATAAGTTTATAATTGAAGAAGATAAAAGCTTTAGTAAGGAAGAAAAAGCAAACTCTATAGAACTAGGTAAAAGCCCTGCAATGAAAGAGCTAGCACAAATGATTGAGCTAGTAGCACCATCAGAAGCAACAATTCTAATAACAGGTGAGTCGGGTACAGGTAAGGAAGTTGTTGCCCGTTCTGTGCAAGAGCATAGTCTACGCAAAGACCAGCCTTTTATTACGGTTAATTGTGCGGCACTGCCAGAAAATCTTTTAGAATCTGAACTGTTTGGGCATGAAAAGGGGGCGTTTACTGGGGCAGATAAAACCCGTGATGGACGTTTTCTGCAAGCAGATAAAGGAACTCTTTTTCTTGATGAAATTGGTGAAATGCCATTTTCTTTGCAAGCAAAACTTTTGCGTTTCTTGCAAGAGGGTGAAGTGCAAAGACTTGGTTCTGATAAGATAATTAAAACAGATGTTAGAATTATTACTGCAACTAACCGCGACTTGCTTGAAGAAGTAAAAAAGCAAAATTTTAGAGAAGACTTATACTATAGGCTTAATGTAATTTCTTTGCACATCCCACCACTTCGCGACAGAGTAGAAGATATTCCTTTTCTAGCACAATTATTTTTAGAAAGGTATAGTGCATTAAATAAGAAGAAAATAACAGGCTTTACAGCACAAACAATGCATGCCTTACTTTCTTACCCCTGGAAAGGGAATGTGCGTGAGCTTGAAAATGCAATTGAAAGAGCGGTAATATTAAACCCTGGTGATGTGCTGCAAGTTAAAACTTTACCAATGGCTATTTTGCAGTATATTGAAAAAGAAGAGGCGAATAAAGAACAATATCCACAAAATTTAGTTGCTAAAACAGCTCAAAATTTAGAAATAAATAATGCCTCTTTAGATGATGCTGAAAAACTGCTTATAATGAAAACCCTTGCTGATACGAATGATAATAAAAGTGAAGCAGCAAGAAGGCTTGGTATTACAAGAGCTACTTTACATAATAAGCTGAAAAAATACGAGAATACTTAGAAAAAAATCTTAGTCACTTTATTTCCATTCTGCTTCTCTATTAAATTGTGTACAATACAAGATTAAACGGAAGATTAACTAGTTAATCTTCCATTTTTTATACTTTTTTCCTTATACTTTTCTTAGGGCATGAAAATAACGCGTTTGCTTATTATTTGTTTCAAGCACAATTTCATATTTTATAGTTTTTTCTTTTACCCAAGAATTATCTTCACAAGTGAAATTTTTTAAATCTTCATTGAGCATAAGTAGCATTAATCCGCCTTTTTTAATGTAAGGCGATACAAATTTCATAAGTTCTTGGTAAGGCATAAAGGCACGGCTTAATATCATATCTGCCAATTTATTATCTTTTTCTTCCTTTTCAAAAAAGTTTTCTGCTCGCCCCCAAAATACTTTTGCACTTGCATTTTCTTCTTTTAATAAGAAGTTTGTCATAAACAAGGCTCTTTTTTCGCGGGCTTCAACTAGAGTATATTCGCCCTCGTGCCAAAAAATACGCAAAGGAATACCAGGTAAGCCAGCACCTGAACCTAAATCCCAGCAGATAGGTGATGATGTTGGAATATCTAATGATTTTATAAAATCTTTTAGATAATAACTATCAATAATTAGCTCGGCTAAGGTTTGTTTCCATTCTAAAGTGCCAACAAGATTAATACGCGTATTCCAAAGCATTAATGAGTCTAGGTAGTGAATTAATGCTTTGGTTTCATGTGGTGAAAGCGTTAAACCAAGTTTTTTTACTTGTTTTGAAAAATCTGCTTCGCTTATTGGTTTAGGTTTTTGCAAGTGCTTAGGCTTTTCCCTTTCTTTTGGTTTTGGGGAATAATCTTTTTTGCGAAGTGAATTTTTTGATTTACTTTTAAAACCATTTTTTGGTTTTTTATTTTTTTTTTGTTCTTTCATAATATTCTCGGTTAAAATTCAAGTTCTAAGCCAACAGGGCAGTGGTCAGAGCCAAATACATCACTTTCAATCCATGCATCTTTAATATTATCTTTCAAGCCATTTGAGGTGAAAAAATAATCAATACGCCAACCCACATTTTTTGGTCTTGCACCAGATTTGTAAGACCACCAAGTATATTTATCTTCAATATTTCCATGCACTTGCCTAA
>CAYJFV010000104.1:0-6294 GCA_964369275.1 uncultured Desulfovibrionaceae bacterium | reverse complement strand
CAACTAAGGGCTTCCCATGAACATTTTGAAAAATGGTGGGACGTGCAGGATTCGAACCTGCGACTCTCTGCTTAAAAGGCAGGTACTCTACCGACTGAGTTAACGTCCCAACGTGAAAAAGAAACTATATTGACTTCCCAAATAAGTCAAGCGTTTTTTTCAAAAAAAATAAAATATTTTTTTTTATAAAGGTTTCAGTATCTTATGGTGCAATTCTTCCGCGTAAGATTCAAGTGTAAAACCTAAATCTTCCAAAAGTTCGCTAATTTTTTCTTTTTCAAGTGTGCCTTCAAATTGCACAATGCCTTTTGCAAGGTCTACAACTACATCACTAGCGTTATTTTCTTCTAAAGCTTTTTTTACACTTGCTTCACAATGCCCACAAGACATGCCAGCAACCTTAATCTCTCTCATAATGATGCTCCTTTTATATATGGAATAGCATAAATTTTACTTGTAAAATACAACTATTCGCTTTATTCTTTATAAATACTTTACTTCATGTATACATATTTGTCTAGCTATGTATATCGAACATGCCTAGCTAAGGAGTTTTTTTACATGTCTATTAATTCTGCAATAGAAAAAGAAGAAAATTATTCACTAATTTGTAATGATATTTCAAAATATTATCTTCATAAACCTAGCTTTTTTTCTACCACTACAGAAAAACTTCATGTTTTAGACTCTATTTCCTTTAAACTTGAACGCGGTAAAACCCTTGGTTTAGTTGGCCCCTCTGGTTGCGGAAAATCCACCCTAGCACGTATTATTTCTGGCTTAGTGCCACAAAGTGCAGGGCAAGTTTTTATAGACAATATCGAAATGAAAAATTTTGAAGACTATATAGGCAAAGTACAAATGGTTTTTCAAAACCCATTTTCCTCGCTAAACCCAAAACTAAAAGTTGGCTATAGCATTCAAGAGCCTTTACTAGTAAAAAATAAACGTGATAACCTATCATTATCTAAACAAGAATTGCAAAATTCTGTAGAAGAGATTCTTAAAAAAGTTGGGTTAGAAAAAGATGTTGTAAAAAAATTCCCACACGAATTTTCAGGCGGGCAACGCCAACGTATAGCCATTGCAAGAGCATTAATTACAAAACCAACACTGCTTATATGCGATGAAGCCGTTTCCGCACTAGATGTTTCCATTCAAGCACAAATACTAAACCTACTAAAAGATATCAAAGAAGAAGAAAACCTCTCACTTGTGTTTATTTCACACGATGCCGACGTTATTGAGCTTATGAGCGATGATATACTAAGATTAGAGAAAAAACACTAAATTATGTGTAAATAAGGGTTCAATTTTTTTCTCTCCGAGGGCTAAAGGAACTAAGTCCCTTTAGAATCCCTAATGCAAAAATATCAAAAGCTAATTTATACCGAACTTCGTTCAGCATAAATTAGCTTTTGATATTTTTGGAGTGTACTATAAAATAAATTTACTACACAGATTTTCGTGACTAAGGTGATTAACGGAAGTTGGACTAGAGAATGATAGGTGTACTTCAATATATAAAGTGTGCATCGCTTGCTACGCAAAGCGAGAAAAACATTTAAAGAAAGACACAACTTTCTCACTTGCGATAGCAAGTGTTGCACATATTAAATTATGCTCTTGACTACCATTTCCTAGTCCAACTTCCATTAATCACCTTAGCCTCAAGGTAGAAGGTTATTTATGTAAGCTATGAAAAGTTAAACAAAAGTGCTTTGCAATATTAACTATCAAGTATGCGATACGCATAAAAGTCTTTAGCGAACAAACAATTTTGACACAAATTGTGCAGTGAGGATTTTGTGTACGAAGTATCCAAAATCTTTATAAATAAAATCGTGGGTTCTTAGGGAATTGACCTTCCCTAAGCCGTCGGAGACATAAAAAACGAGAATTATATTGCTTTATCGAACTATGCAGGGCGAACTAATTTTAGCATAGTTGCTTTTACGCCTTCTTCGCCTTGCTCTACATACTGTTGATATAAAGTCATAGCGGTTACTTGTGAAAGCACGTAGTTTCTAAGGTTGTTGTATACTTTACCATCTAGGTCGGAGCCTGAAATTTTGTATGTGCTTTGAGCGATGTTTTTCATTACAGGTAGAAGCCATTGTAGAGCTGGCACTGAAAGCACGTAGTCGTGGTCGGCAACGTGGGTAATGAAAGCTTCTGTTTTGCGTGGAAGAGGTAGGGTTTTACCATCTTTAGCTAGAAGCCCTAGTTTTACAGGGTCTTTACCGTTGATTATAGCAGCAGCTTTTAGCCATTTTACAACATTTGCTTCTGATTGTTCGTTTCCTGGAGGGGTATGGGCACCAGCTTGAGCTATAACAAGGTCGCTGCTAAGGTTTCTATGAATGCTTTCAGCTAAACTTAGAACGTGGTGTTCACCTGTTCCTGCAAGGGCTTGCTCGTTTCTGCATTTATTATTGCTTTGCCATTGGAATACCCAAGGTTTATGTAAATCGTGTAGGGCTTGAGCGGCAATAACGATATCTTTATCTGCTTCAAAGTTGTAAATTTCTTTATAGTTTTCAGCCATAGCAACAGCCATTTTCACGTTGAAAGCTGTATGAGTAGCTAAACCACCTGGGTATGCGTGGTGTGAAGTCCAGCCGCTACCAGTTGCTGTATAGAAAGGTTGCAGAGCTTTTGTTGCAGATTTTGCTTCTGGTAGGAAAGACTTACTATCGGCATTAGTAAAGCCATTTGCTTTTAGTTCGTTATAAACTTCTTTTTTATCTATTGATTCTAGCACACTAGGTGTTGGATTATTTAGAATTTCAAGAACAGTAGCACGCATGTGTGGTTCACGAATTTCATTAGCTGTTTTATTTAGGTATTCCCATGAAGACATTACTTCGCCTGAAGCTTCAGCCATTTCTTTTGGAGTCATGCTTGCACATTCATCAAGAGTAATAGTTGTGCTATAAGCAGCATGACTTTTTTGTGCATACGCACCTAAACCTAAAAGAGTAACACCTGTTAGCGATAATTTAAGCATATCGCGTCTATTCATTGATGACATAATTTGTTTCCTTTGTTAGAAATTTTCTGTCCTTATAAATATAATTTGAATGTTACATTTATGTTTCTGTTTTGTGTTATTTTTTTTACAATTTTAAAATAAAAAAAGAGAGCAGTATGCTCTCTTTTTTTCAAATTTTTTTTATATTATTCGTTGAAGGTACTTAAACCTTGAATTTCTTCAACTGATAGTAGTCTATCAAGATCAAGCAAAATCAACAATTTATCTTGCAGTTTACCAACACCGCTGATATAATCGGCTTCTAAACCAGATACAACTGGTGGGGGTGGCTCAACTGTGGTTAGTGGTATTCTAAGCACTTCAGAAACAGAGTCCACAATAAAACCGACTAGGAAATCACTAATTTCTATAACAATTATGCGTGTGTTGTTATCGAACTGTCTTGTAGCAAGTTCAAAACGTGAGCGTAAGTCAATGATAGGTATGACTATATTTCTCAAGTTAATAACACCTTCAACATAATCAGGAGCACGCGGCACTTTGCTGATTTCCATTGTGCGGATAATTTCTTTTACTTTAAGAATGTTTACTCCAAACTCTTCAGGGCCAAGACTAAAGGTCACAAGCTGTAAAAGTTCGTCATCACTTCTAAGATTATCGTTCATAGTTTATCCTTCACATTAAATGTTCATAACTTCTTTAAAGCTATATGTATTAACGACTGAAAGTAAAAACAGTATAGACTTAAATTATAAATTTGTACACTTTTTTATAAAGCACTGAAAATATATAATAAAATAAGATTCTATTCTTTAAAGTTATTCAGCTTTTCAAGATATTGTAAATATGCAGGCGAACCAAGTTTTGCATTTGCCAAAACTTTTCCTTGTTCAACTGCGGGCTGATCGATAGGATTAATGTTCAATAGCCAACCAGTTAAAATAGTTGCTAGCTCCATATAAAGCATAAACTGCCCAGCTTCATAGCATGAAGCAGTAGGGAAGTGTGCATGCACAAGGGGTACTTTATTTTCAACTAAAGCCATACGAGTAGCCAAAGTTTCTGCTTCTAAAATTTCGCCTAAAGGTTTATTTTCTAAAAATTTCCAAGCATCACTTAAGTTGTTTGGAAGTAAAGCAATGTCATTATTAACTTTACTACTTAGGAAAATGCAGCCTTTATCTTTTTGACCGTCTAAAAACATTTGCAATAAAGAGTGCTGGTCGGTTACGCCAAGTGCAGGAATAGGCATTGAGCCTTTACCATTTTTTCCTAAACTTTCAGCCCAAAGCTGTGAAAACCAAGCCCCAAAGGTAGCCCAAGCAGGGTGGTATACAAAAAATATAAGTTGGGAATAGTTCTTTTCAATAAGTTCATAAGCCCATGTAGCTATTTTCCATGCTTCATTTTCTGCAAGTTTAGAATAATCTTTAACAAGCTTACGCCCAATATCAGCAGCACCTTGCATAAGCATTTTATAGTCAATATCTAAAAATGCAGCAGGTAACATACCTACAGCACTTAAAGCTGAATACCTTCCACCAAGGTTATCAGGCACATCAAGCGTACGAATACTATATGTATGTGCTTCTTCACGTAAAAAGCCATTATGCCTGTCGGTTACATGGATAAAATGATTTTGCCAACTTTCAGGTAAAAGAGATTTATAAAGGTCACGCACAATGAAATATTGTGCAATGGTTTCAATGGTTGTGCCAGATTTTGAAATGGTAACAACAATAGTTTCTTCTTTTGGAAGCGAATTTAGTGTGTCAGAAAAGCAATCTGGGTCTATATTATCCATTATCCACAGGCTTTTACCTTTATGCATTGGTCTATCTTGCCCAGGGGCAAAAGCCTTTTGCAAAGCCCTTGCACCAAGTGCAGAACCACCAATTCCAAGTACAAGCATGTGCTTGAATTTTGAAAAAAATGGACGAAGCTTTTCAATATCTTCACATAAATTTTCAAAAAAAGGTAGAGTAAGAAAAGGCAAAAGATGAGAATTAACCTCATGCTCTAATCTTTGAGCATAAGGTTTATAATCTATTGTGGTTGAATATTGTGCATTTGTAAAATTAAAGCTTGGTCTCATAAATCCTCCGAATCAAATATAAAGCACAAAAACAATATGTAAAAATCGAATTAATCTTGAAATCAGCTAAGGCGATAGTTAAATTTTAACTATATAAAACTTTTTTAACCTCTTGCAATGCTTTGGTTAAATCTTCATCAGATAAAGCATAAGAAAAGCGTAGGCAATTTGGCACACCAAAGGCAGAACCTGGAACAAGGGCAACTTTAGCTTTTTCTAAAATTTCTGTGCAAAGTGCATCACCTGTAGTGTTTCTTTTCTCTAATACACCTGAAAAATCGGGGAAAAGATAGAAAGCACCGTCTGGTTTAGGGCATACAACACCTTCCCAACTTGAAATTTCATTATAAGCTAAATTTAAACGGCGTACAAAAGCTTCACGCATTGGGTCAATACAAGAATAATCGCTTGTAAGGGCAGCCACTAAAGCATGCTGAGCAATAGTACAAACATTTGAGGTTGCTTGACTTTGTATAGTTGTAGCGTGCTTTATTACTTCAGGGTGAGCTATAGTATAGCCTAATCTCCAGCCTGTCATTGCAAAAGATTTTGCAAGCCCATTGCAGATAGCAAATTTTTCAGGATATTGCAAAAACTTATGAATTAATGTTGCTTTTTCTTTAGGAGCATAAGTTAGCTGATCATAAATTTCATCAGAAATAACAAAAATATTTTTCTCAATAGCCCAGTCGGCAAAAGCATTTAATTCTTCTTGAGAATACGCTACACCAGTTGGGTTTGAGGGTGAATTTAGAAGCAATACTTTTACTTTTGGGGTATAGGCTTTTTCTAAATCTGCAACTTGTAATTTGAAAGCATTTTCAGCTTTAGTTGGAACTAAAACTGGCTTTGCATCAGCAAGTTCAATCATTTCAGGGTATGAAGTCCAATAAGGCACAGGCAGTAAAACCTCATCACCCTTAGAACATAGCACCATAAATAAATTGTAGAGTGATTGCTTACCGCCATTTGTTACAATAACATTATTTGCTTCAATTGTTGCATTATAGCTTACTTTAAAATAGTTCGCTACCGCTTTTCTAGCTTCTGGAATACCCGGCACCGCAGTATAGCGAGTATGCCCATTATCAATAGCTTCTTTTGCGGCTTTGCAAATATGACTAGGAGTAGGGAAGTCTGGTTCGCCCAAGCCAAGTGATATAACTGAAATTCCTTGAGCTTTCAATTCGGCAGTTTTTGAATT
>CAYJFV010000103.1:0-6312 GCA_964369275.1 uncultured Desulfovibrionaceae bacterium | reverse complement strand
TGCGTGAAGTTCTTAAAGAAGTTAATAATGAAGATCTTACAATGGCTCTTCGTGGTGCTTCTGATACGCTCAAAGAACGCTTCTATGGTAATATGTCTGACCGTGCGGCAGATATGATTAAAGAAGAAATTGAATTTATGGGACCAGCGAAAATTTCAGATGTTGAAGCAGCACAACAAAACATTGTACGTGTGGTACGTGCTTTAGAAAGCTCTGGCCGTATTGCTATAAGCAGAGGTGGCAATGATGCCTTCATCTAATTCTAACACCCCAAGAAGTAAGGTTTTTCTTGGCCCTAAAGATACACAAGAAGCTTTTCTTGATGAGAATGGCGGAAACTTTAGGCTTGCCGAAAAACCTGTACTTGCTAATGAAAACAACGCTAACTTAGAAGAAAATGTTGTTTTCTTAGGGCCTGATGAAGTAAGAGAACGCAAGCTAAGAAACATGCCCTCGCAATTAAAATATTCTGAAAATTCAAAAGCTATAAACCCAAACGAACACGCAGAAAATTCAGAAGAAAGTAGGGTTTTCTTAGGTACTGATAAAACTCAAGAAGCTTTACTTAGCGAAATGAGTTCAAAACTAGAATACGCAGAAAAAAAGCAAATAAAAACTCAAGCAGCAATTGATAATGCTGAAAATACTACTGTTTTTCTTGGTATAGATAGTACAAGAGAGCGTACACTCAATTCATTAGCCGATAATCTTAAATGGACAGAAAAAGCAAAAGATGAATATTTACAACGCGTGAAAGCAAAGGCAACACAAGGTGTAAAAACTCTTCTTTTAAATGCTCAAAAAAAAGCAGATGAAATTGTAGCTAATGCTCATAAAGAAGTTGAAGCAATCCAAGAAGAAACAAAGAATTTACATACTCATGCAAATAAACTTGTGCAAGAGGGTGAAAAAGCCAAAAGTGATGCTCAAAATACTTTAGCAGAAGCAGCAAATATAAAAGATAAAGCATACGATGAGGGCTATACTGCGGGTTTACATCAAGCACAGCTTCATTTAGAAGAGGCAAAAAAAGAAATTTCGCAGTCCGTAAGTAATATTTTATTATCTATGCATGGGCAATGTATAACTATTTTTAATTCTTGGCGTGAAGATTTAGTTTCTTTATTGCATGAAGCAGTTGAAACTTCAACTGGTTACATAATGGAAACTGAAAAGAAAGCTTTATTGAAAAATGTTTTAGAATCTAGCGTAAATGCCTTGTTAAACACACGTGAATACCAAGTGCGTGCAAATCCGAATGATGCTTTATTACTTACAGAAATACTTGAACATGCACAAAATACATTAAGGCAAAACCATAATTGGAATTTAATTAGTGATGAACAAGTAGAAGAAGGTAGCGTAATTGTTGAAAGCCCTTCTGGCGTTATAAAAAATACGAATGAAACCCGTAATAACCTTGTGCGTCAAATTTTAGACCAGCTCACTTTACCATTATCTGACGGCGACCAAATCGCGTATGATAATATTTCTCAAACACTTGTAGAAGAAGCTGAAAAAGTAAATATTCCCTTGCACTCAGAAGAAGAACAAACTCAAGAAATACCTGCTGAAAATGCTGATAATAACAATGCTATTCAAGCTGAACAAGTGCAAATTCCAAAGGAAGAAAGCTCAATACCATCAGAACAAGCTAATCTTGTGCAAAACGAGCTAAACCTTGACGATAGTGAAGTATTCTCACCTGAAAATTCTTTACAAGAAGATATTATGAAACCTCGTGAAGCTCTTATCAATCAAGAAGCCGAACAAGCTATTTCTGCACAAAATCAGCCACAAAATCCGCAAGCTCAAAATAATATTGAAGCTCCAGTTCAGGCACAGCCGCAACTAAGCCCTGAACAAAAAGCTGAAAATTTAGCAAGTGAACTTGTAGAAAAAGATTTGAATTTTGAAGCTTTAGATGGGTTTATTGAAAACGATACACCTAAAGCAAGTCAAAGCGAGGCTCCTGCACCGCCTCAATCTCGCATAATAAAAAGAACAAGTAATAAAAAGCTTGAAAAACAAGAAGAAAATAAACCAGAATACACCCCTGAACTTGCTGATGAGCTTTTAAATGAAATGGGCTTAGGCTAAAAATTTAATTATTCGAGGTTAATATGCCATTAGATCCTAAAGCAAGCATAGCCATGTTAAAGCAAGCGAACCCTGTGCAATCGTACGGAAAAATTAATAAGGTTGTTGGTCTTATTGCCGAGGGTTCAGGGCTGAATTTATCGCTTGGTGATGTGTGTCATATTATCCCAGAAGACAAGGGTGAAGAAGTAGCCGCCGAAGTGGTAGGCTTTCGTGACGGCAATTTATTATTTATGCCTTATGGCGAAATGCGTGGCGTTCGCCCAGGTTCATTAGTACGAAATTCAAGCTTACCGCCACTCTTTCCTGTTGGGCAAAGCCTACTTGGGCGTGTGCTAGATGCGTTTGGAAATCCGCTCGATAATAAACCACCTGTTACAACTGAAAGCATGGTACCCATCTATGCAAGCCCACCACCACCACTTGGAAGACCTAGAATTGATGAGGTTTTAGACGTGGGCGTACGCTCAATAAACTCTTTACTTACACTTGGTAAGGGGCAACGTGTGGGCATTATGGCTGGTTCTGGTGTGGGTAAATCTACCCTTATGGGTATGATGGCTCGCTATACTTCTGCTCAAATAAACGTATTTGCTCTTATTGGCGAACGTGGCCGTGAAGTTTTAGAATTTATGGAAAAAGATTTAGGTCCAGAAGGTATGGCTCATTCTATTGTAATTGTAGCTACTTCTGATCAATCTGCTTTAGTGCGTCAACGTGCCGCCTATGCCGCCACCGCCGTTGCCGAATATTTCAGAGATTTAGGAATGGACGTGCTTTTAATGATGGATTCTGTTACCCGTTTTGCAATGGCAGGGCGTGAAGTGGGGCTTGCAATTGGCGAACCACCAACAACAAAAGGCTATACTCCTACTGTTTTTGCTCAGCTTCCTAAGCTATTAGAGCGTGCAGGGCGTTCAGAAAAAGGAACTATTACAGGAATTTATACTGTTCTAGTTGACGGCGATGATTTCAATGAACCTATTGCCGATGCGGTGCGTTCCATTTTAGATGGACATATAGTGCTTACGCGTGACTTGGCGGATAAAGGGCATTTCCCCGCGATTAATGTGCTAAAATCAATTTCTCGTTTAAGAAATGACATTATTCAGCAAGATTTAGTGCTTGCAGGCAGAGCTATTACTTCGCTTATGGCTGAATACGCTGAAATGGAAGATATGATTAATATTGGGGCGTATACAATAGGTTCTAACCCACGTATAGACCTTGCTATAAGGCTTATGCCAGAAATTAGAACTTTCCTGCAACAAGCTGTTCAGGACGAGCAGAATCTTGAAGCTTCCTTTACTAGAATGTTAGAAATTGCAACCGAAGCAAACGCACAATAAAATTATGGAAAATCAAGTAATTAAATGCCTGCTCTGCCCTAAAATTTGCACGCTAAAAGAATTTGAAATTGGCGATTGTAAGGCACGCCAAAATATTAACGGTAAAGTAATTTTACTTACTGATGAAAAGCCTTGCTCTGTTGCACTTGACCCAATGGAGAAAAAGCCGCTTTACCACTTCTACCCAGGCGAAAATATTCTTTCGCTTGGAATGACGGGCTGTAACCTGCATTGCATGAATTGCCAAAATAGCTCAATCTCGCAAGATTACCCCAAAAATGTGAAACATATAGATTTTCCACCACAAAAACTTATTCAAACTATGCAACATTATAAGCTAAAGCACGTAGCCTACACCTACACTGAGCCTTTAGTAGCCTATGAATACGTAAAAAAATGTGCAAAAGCTGTGCATAATTTTGGCGGAACAAATACTTTAGTTACCGCTGGTTATATAAATTCTAAACCGCTAAAAGAATTGCTTCCGTATATCGACGCAGTTAATCTTGACATAAAAGCAATTGATGATAATTTCTACAGAAATAATTGCGATATTACGCTTGCTCCTGTTCTTAGAAATGCAAAAATCATAAAAAAATCTAAAGTGCATTTAGAAGTAACAAATTTGCTTATTCCAAGCCTAAATGATACCGATAAACATATAAACGATTTAGTCCGCTTTGTGTGCGAGGAACTTGGTAACGAAACTGTACTTCATTTTTCCGCTTTTTTCCCAACATATAAAAGGTCAAATTTATATGCTACACCAATAGAATTGTTGCAAAAAGCGGCAAATATAGCTAAGGTATACGGTATGAAATACGTATATATGGGGAATACTGGTATAAATACGCATACGCATTGCCCAAATTGCCAAACTTTACTTATTGAACGAGCAAGATATTGCATTGAAATAAATACTATTAAAAATGGTGCATGCCCAAATTGTGGGCAAAAAATTTACGGAGTATACAACAATGCCAAATAATACAGTTTATAAAAGTCATTTAGCTGACGGTTGGTTTCAAAGCCCTACTGGGGAAGATTTAGCAAACTATATAACAAATAAAACTAAAGAATTTCAACAAGATACTTTAAACTCAGAAAATTTAAAAAATGTTAATAAAAAAATTGGTGCTATTTTAGCACCGCATGCAGGCTATGCCTATTCTTTAGATACTGCTATTAAAGCCTATATGCATTTGAATAAAGATAATTACGACAGGGTGTTACTTCTTTCGCCAAGTCATAGATACCCTTTATTTGAAAAATGTGCTATTGAACCTATTTCTCGCATTGAAACCGCCTGTGGTGATATTTCTTTTGATAAAGATTTTGCTGAAAGCTTAAAAGAGCTTAATCTACACATTATTGAAGAGCCTCAAGCAAGCATGCAAGAACATAGCATACATATTCAATTACCGCTTATACGCCACTTTTTAGGAGATATTCCAGTAGCGGCTCTTATGGTAGGTCAATTTAATTACGATAAAGAATTAGAAAGCTTTGCCAGTGAACTTTATGAAACGCTAAATAGCCTAAGTGGCGGAATTGAGCGAACTCTTATAATAATTAGTACAGATTTCACGCACTTTGGGCAAAATTTCAACTACTACCCTTTTGCTTATGATGAGCAAACACAAGAAAATCTAAACAGTTTAGACCATACAGTATACCATGCTTTTGCAAGCCAAGATATTGCTTTATTTGAAAAGGTTATGCACAAAACAAAGGCTACTGTATGCGGTGCAAATGCTATGAAGCTTCTTATGACTCTTCTACCCGACAATTGCACTTTTGAAGAAATATTTTATACTACTTCTGGCGAATTATTAAAAGATTTTTCAAGTTCTGTCAGCTACTTATCTGCTTTAGTATATATAGACTGGAGTAAAGGCTTTAAAACGCGTTTAGAAAATGATAATTCTGGTAGCAGGTTTACGCGTGAAGAGCGTAGAATGATTGTAGATATCGCTAAGAAAAGCCTGTATTATTCGGTTGAGCATGGTAAAGCTCCGCAAGTAGATTATGAAACTATTCCGCCAAAACTCAAAGAAGACGGTGCAGTATTTGTTACTTTAGAAAAACACGGTAACTTACGCGGTTGTATTGGCGATATTGTGCCTACTCGCCCATTGGTTGATTCTATTATACAGCGTGCATTTTCCGCCGCTTTAGAAGATTATAGGTTCGAGAAAGTTACTTTAGATGAACTTTCACAAATTGATTTAGAGGTTTCAGTTTTATCGCCACCAATGCCAATTCCAAGCTATAATGATATTATTATAGGCAAACATGGGGTTATTTTGCAAAAAAGTAAAAATTCTGCGGTATTTTTACCACAAGTTGCACCAGAACAGGGCTGGAATTTGGAAGAAATGCTTAGCCATTTAGCAATGAAAGCTGGCTTAGAGGCGAATGCATGGAAAGAGGATTGCATTTATTATGTGTTTACTGCTGAAATAATGCATTAGGGTTAAATCCTTTATTAATAAAGGAAAATTAACTTAATTTTAATTTCCTTTAATATAGCGGTAGATTAACCTATTTTTTATTTTTATTTTTTCCTGGGGAGAAACCAAAATCTTTATTAATAAAGTCAACGTTCTTTTATAAATTCCTGCGTAAGCGTACTTAAGTACGTGCGTAAAGGAATTTATAAAAAACGTTCGCGTAGAGTGTGAAGAGCTGGTTTTGCATACAACAGTTCAAAAAATCAAATACGCATAGAACAAGTAAAACTGTTCATGCAGTAAATAAAAAAGAAATCTCGATAAAGTTAATCTATATTTATAAAATATGAAATACCCAAAAAACTCAAATATTGACTAAAAGCGAAAAATATCATATCATAAGGGATAGC